>JASJGU010000456.1:0-24124 GCA_033791385.1 Desulfuromusa sp. | reverse complement strand
CGGATGCATTTTGCGCCGAAGAAAGTGCTGATGCTGGCTGAACAGGTTTTTAGTGATGACTATTCCCGGAGTGAATTATTGCAATGGCTACGACAGTTCTACCAGCGCTTTTTCAGCCAGCAATTTAAACGCTCCTGTTTGCCGGATGGGCCCAAGGTTGGTACGGTGGCACTTTCTCCCCGTGGGGATTGGCGGATGCCGAGCGATGCCGCCGTTGATCTCTGGCTGGGACAACTGGAGGGTTTGAAGTGAGCGGAACCCTCTACGTGGTTGCCACGCCGATCGGTAATCTGGAGGATATGACTTACCGCGCGGTGCGGATACTTCAAGAGGTCGCGTTGATTGCGGCCGAAGATACCCGGCACAGTCGTAAATTGTTGAATCATTACGGGATCGCAACGCCACTGATTTCTTACCACGAGCATAATGAAGAATCTCGCTCCACACAATTGATTGCAAAACTTCAGTCGGGTGATTCTATCGCGCTGATCAGTGATGCGGGAACACCCTGTATCGCTGATCCTGGCTATCGTCTGGTGTCCAATTGCCGCAAGGAAGGGGTGGTGGTTATTGCTGTCCCGGGACCATCGGCAGTGGTGGCCGCTCTATCAATATCGGGATTGCCGACCGATGACTTCCGTTTTGTCGGTTTTCTGCCTGCCAAAACTCACGGGCGGTGCCAGTTCCTTGAGCAGATAAAAGCCGAATCGCAAACAGTAGCCTGCTATGAAGCTCCCCATCGTTTGTTGTCCTGTCTTGCGGATATTGCCGAAATCTGTGGAGTTGATCGACCCATCGCAGTTGCCCGTGAGTTGACCAAGCTGCATGAAGAGCTTTTTAGTGGAACTGTCGGCGCGGCACAGACCTATTTTGCGCAGGGTTCGGTGAAGGGTGAACTGGTGCTGTTGCTGAGTCCTGCACCTCAGAAGAAACCTGAGGGGACGGTCAAGGATGCCCTGCTGCGGCTGCGGGAAGAGACCGATCTGAGTTGGAAAGAAATCGTCAAGCAGGTCGCTAAAGAGTTCGGACTGACCGGTAGTGAAGTTTATAGAGAGTCATTGGAGTTACGCCAAAAATAGTAAGATAGGTTTTCTACGGAAGTTTGATGAACTATAAATCCCTCCTTTTTCTATTCTTTTCTCTGCTCTATCTTGGCAGCGCCGGAACCTGCTTTGCCCTGCAACCTGATGAAGTCTTGCTGATTGCCAATCAGAATAGTTCGTCAAGTATTGAACTCGCAAAATATTATCGTGATCAACGTCAGATCCCGACGGATAATCTGCTGATTGTTGCTATGACCGATCAGGAAGATTGTAGCCGAGAAGAATACCAGCAAAAGTTGCTTGAGCCACTGCGCAAATTTCTAGCACGTCGGCAAGGCGCGCCGATCCGCTGTCTTCTGCTGTTTTATGGAATCCCGTTACGTGTTGCTGCGCCCGAATTGTCTCCGCAGCAATGGCGAGAGTTGGAAGATCTGAAACACACAAAAAAACAACTGGATTGGCAACTGAAAAATCGTGAACTGACAGAAAATCAGAGTCAACAACGACAGCAGAAATCCAGCCAACTTGGTCAACAGATCAGTCAATTGCATCTGACTGATCAACGCGCAGCGGTTGATTCTGAAATTTCTCTCGCTTTGAAGCACTCTTACCCTTTGGACAAATGGCTGCCAAATCCATTTTTTGTCGGTTTTGCAAAGCAGCAGGACAGTCTGCTGCTCAACAAAGATCAGGTCCTGTTTGTTGCCCGGCTCGATGGACCAAGCCCGGATATTGTTCGGCGGGTGATCGATGACAGTTTGTTTGCTGAAAAGGCGGGTTTGCAGGGGCAGGCATATTTTGATGCAAGGTGGCCGCTGCCTGAAAAACAGAATTTGCAGGGCTATGCCCTTTACGATGCATCGATCCATAAAGCGGCCAGATTAGCTGAAAAACTCAGCGTCATGCCGGTTCATCTGGAGCAAAAGGAGGCGCTTTTTCAGTCGGGCGAGGCTCCAAAGGCCGCACTCTATTGCGGCTGGTACAGTCTGGGAAAATATGTCGATGCCTTCGAATGGCAACGGGGTTCGGTGGGCTATCATATTGCCAGTAGTGAAGCTACGACCTTGAAAAAGAAGGGGAGTCAGGTCTGGTGTAAACGGATGCTGGAGGATGGCGTCGCAGCAACCATCGGCCCGGTCGCTGAACCCTATGTGCAGGGATTTCCAGTGCCGGAACTATTTTTTGGTTTTCTGCTGGATGGTTACTATACCCTGGCTGAAAGTTATTTTTTGAGCATCCCCTATTTGTCCTGGCAGATGGTGTTGATTGGGGATCCGCTTTATCGACCGTTTCGGCATGTTGCAGTTGGGAAATGAAGGAAATATGCATATGATTTTTACCACGGCTATCGTACGACGCCCTGGACGCAGTATTGTGTCTGGCTTGTCTGAATCATCCTCTCATCTCCCCGTTTATGAAAAAGCCCTGGAGCAGCATGAGCACTACGTCAACGCATTGCAGCAGTGTGGGCTGGATGTTGTGATTCTAGATGCTTCCGAAGCATATCCCGATTCAGTTTTTGTCGAAGATGTTGCTGTGTTGACCCCTGTATGTGCCATTGTTACTGCCCCTGGAGCTGAAGCACGCGAAGGAGAAATTCGGGAAATCGGACCAACCTTAGCAGGTTTTTTCCCGCATATTGAAAGAATAGTGTCACCAGGTACGCTGGAAGGTGGTGACGTGATGCAGATAGGAAACCATTATTATATTGGTCTGTCGGGTCGAACTAATCTGGAAGGGGCACGACAACTGATCGACATTCTTGAAAAATATGGGATGACTGGTTCCACCATTCCGGTGCATAATTTTCTGCATCTAAAAACGGGGGTGACCTGGGTTGGCAATAATACCCTGCTGGCCGAAAGCCGATTTACCATGCATTCAGATTTTCAGCAGTTTAATATGATTCAGGTTGGAGACGACGAAAGAGGGGCGGCCAACTGTATTTGCCTCGGCGACAAAATCATCATGCCAGCCGGTTATCCAAAAACAAGGAAGCTGCTCAGTGACACCGGATCTGAGGTTGTCGAAGTTGCTATCTCAGAATTTGCTCGGATTGATGGTGGATTAACCTGTTTGTCTTTGAGATTTTAGCAACAGCTGATCTGAAATTCAGTTGTTTGGGATGAACCCAATAGAAAAACTTTCAGTGAGTGCAGCAAAATTATCGAGGAAAAATGATGATAGTGATTAAAACCCAAGAAGAAATAGTGAAAATGAGAAAGGCGGGGAACTTAGCCGCCCAGCTGTTAAATTACATCGAGCCATTCGCCCAAGAAGGGGTCTCAACGCAACATCTCAATGACCTTTGTGAAGAATTCACCCAAAAACATGGTGCTATTTCTGCTCCTTTGAATTATCACGGATTTCCCAAAAGTATTTGCACGTCAATCAATGATGTTGTCTGTCACGGAATCCCGACAGAAACAGATATCCTTAAGAACGGTGATATTGTCAATGTCGATGTGACCGTCATTCTGGATGGTTTTCATGGTGATACCTCCCGCACGTTTATGATTGGTGATGTTGATGAAAAAATAAAAAATCTGGTGCAGCGCGCAGAAAATGCCATGTACCGAGGAATTGCTGCGGTCGAATCGGGAAAATATTTATATGAGGTGGGTAAGGCCGTTGAGAAATATATCGACAAATTTGATTATTCTATTGTCCACACTTACGGAGGGCATGGCATCGGGAAAAGTTTTCACGAAGATCCACATGTCCTCCATCATTTCAGCAAGGACAATAAAATACGCCTGCGGAAAGGGATGATTTTCACCGTTGAGCCGATGATCAATATGGGGAAAACTTCTGCTGTAGAAACGTCTTCAGAAGACGGCTGGACTGTTACAACTGCAGATGGCAGTGTAAGTGCTCAATTTGAGCATACAATCCTGGTGACTTCTGAGGGGGCCGAGATTTTGACCAAGGTGTAGTGATCATCGCCTGAAAGCAGGGGGGCGGGTTGACACCCTGTAGGGTTGCGTGGTTGCGCCCCGCTCGCCGCCGGGCTGGAGTTCCATATTTGGAGATTTTATATTGTCTTTGCGAAAAAAAATCTCTAATCCAATGGAATCGCGTTAAATGATGTTCTGAGGGGAGGGGATGTTCTCATGAAAGCTACGACCCAAAATTTGAAAGCCGCAGTGCCTGTTGGATAAGGCGCTACGGCTTTTTTGAATTTGGAGTTGGGTAAGCTGTGTCTATACTGTCATCGGAGCCTCACCTTAGATGTTACATATTATCTCGGATTGTCACATTTTTTCTGTGCGTTTCAGGGATATTGATAAGCATTAAGGGTTGTTTCTCCATCTTTCATAGGTACGATACGTTCTCATAAAAGCTACGAAGAAGCATAAAGGGTCGTGTCTATATATTTCATAAAACGAAGAAGTGGGAATTCCGGGCTCCCAGACGAAGTGAAGCAAGCGCTGCTTTAATGTCAAGACATTAACAACGCAACCCTTGTCCCCCAGGTTAACGCTCGTTGACTCGATTTTTTATATCCATCACTTAGCTTCTTTTTGGGGATTAAAGTATGTTTTTTAAAAACGCTTTGGTTCTATCGTGTTGCGGGTTGGTGAATATGTTTTCTGGTGTGTTTTCTTCAACAATGTAGCCCTCATCCATAAATATTACCCTGTCGGCAACTTCCTTTGCAAATCCCATTTCATGGGTAACCACTACCATGGTCATGCCTTCACAGCTAAGTTGTTTCATAACATCAAGAACTTCTCCCACCAGTTCAGGGTCAAGGGCACTGGTTGGCTCGTCAAAGAGCATGGCTTTCGGACGCATGGCAAGTGATCTGGCAATGGCTACCCGCTGTTTTTGTCCCCCGCTTAAATGCTCTGGATATGTATCGGCCTTGTCCGCGAGGCCAACTTTTTCTAACAATTTCTTTCCCAGTATATTGGCTTCCGGGGTTGATTTTTTTCTCACTTTAATCAGTCCGAGTGTGACATTTTCCAGTGCTGTTTTGTGCGGGAAAAGATTGAACTGCTGAAACACCATCCCCGCTTCGGTGCGTATGAAATTGATGTCGGTTTTTTTGTCCATGACATCATGGCCATCCACAATTACCGTTCCTGAGGTGATATCTTCAAGTCGATTGATGCAGCGCAACAGGGTGCTTTTTCCCGATCCACTCGGCCCCATGATGACTGTGACTTCGCCTTGGGTGATTTTAAGATTAATCCCTTTTAGAACTTTAAGATTTCCAAAGTTTTTAACTAGATTTTTAATTTCTATCATTTATTGATATCCATTTTGTTCTCAATATAGTTTAGCAACTTTGCAATGGACAAGGTCATCACCAGATACATAAGCGCGACGGTGATCCAGACTTCAAACGCCCTGAAATTAGAGGCAATGATTTCCTGACCCGTTCGTGTCAGTTCTCCTACCCCGACAACCACCAGAATTGAAGTGTCTTTGAGGCTGATAATAAACTGGTTTCCCAGGGCAGGAATCATCCGTTTTAATGCCTGGGGCCAGATGATATAATACATGGTCTGGAAATGTGAAAGCCCTACGGAGCGACCTGCTTCGGCCTGACCCGGCTCAATGGACTGAAAAGAACCTCTCACAATTTCCGCGATGTATGCGCCTGAATTGAGGCCAATGGCAAGGATGCCCGCCACCATTGGGTTGATCCGCATACCCAGTGCCATGGGAAGACCAAAATAAATAAACATCACCTGCACCATCATCGGGGTGCCGCGAATGCTCTCAATGTAGACACCTGCTAATTTTCTTAAAAAGGCATTTCTTGAAACTTTTAATAATCCTGAACCTGCCCCCAATACAAATCCAATGGCCAGCCCGAAAATGGTGATTAAAATGGTCCACTTCACCCCAACGAGTAATAGCGGAACCGATTCCCACATCACGCTGCTTTTGAAATCAAAACCCATAAAGATATCCTGTTTAAAAAAAAAAGGATAAAGCGAATTTACTCTGCTTTATCCTTTAATGTTTATTCTCATTTATCTATTCTGATGTCCCGAACCATCTTTTGTACAAGGCGTCATAGGTTCCGTTTTCTTTGAATTTGAGGATGGTGATACTGACTTTTTCTCGAAGCTCGCTTCCCTGGGGGAATGCAATGCCGTAGGATTGACCCTGGTAAAGGGGCCCTACGACTTTTACTTTGCCTTCTCCCTGGGCCTTTGCATAATACATCAACGGAGGTGAATCAAATACCACGGCGTCAACACCACCAATGAGCAGCTCCATGAAAAGATTATCTGTATTGGGAAGAAGTTTTACATCTGTGATCCCCTGTGATTTTAAAAAATCAACACTGGTGGTGGCAAGTTTGGTGGCAACTTTTTTACCCTTGAGATCGCTAATGGTCTTTACGCTGTTATTGTCGGCCTTGACCAGCATTACCAGGCCGGCATCATAGTAGGGATATGAAAAATCGACAACTTCTTCTCTGGCGGATTTTATCGTCATGCCGGCAATCGCAGCATCAATGCTTTTGGATTGCAGTGCCGGAATAAGACCGTTGAAATCCATTGTTTGCCATTTATAGTCAAGCTTCAGGTCTTTGGCAATGGCATCCCACAACTGAACATCGAACCCAGTGAATTCGCCCTGTTCATTTTTAAACTCAAATGGTCTGAAATTGGCATCAACGCCCACAATCAGTGTTTTGGCATGAAGGGTTCCCACTGAAATAATGGAAAACATAACCATCAACATGACCCCTCTGAAAAGTTTCGACATTGCTTCCTCCTTAGGTTAGAGCTACGATTTATGTCACGGATTGAGTGACAAACGTCTTTATAATGTGACGAACACTACAATAGAAATGCCCTTGGCGATAGTTAAGAATTGAAGAAAAGTGGAAAAAGAGGTAAATTTATTTTTGACTTACCTTAGTTTCAACAAGAGAAAAATCGAATAAATTAAAGAGGTTTTCAAATCTTTATAGAAAATGTTAGCGAATAAAAAACCGCTCAAACTCACCTGTAGGCTTTTCCCACTCAATTTGTAAATCATCCACATGGGCGAGTTCTGACCCATCTTTACACCATTCGATCACTGATTTCACGGCGGACTCTTCCCCTTCAAACGCGGCTTCAACCGACCCATCAGGGTTATTGCGACACCAGCCGGACACTCCAAATTGTTCAGCAGTGTTTTTCGTGCTTTGCCGGAACCAGACTCCCTGAACCCTGCCTGTTATCAGGACTTCAGCTCTCACTTTTGTCATTGTTCAAAATCCTGCTCAATCATTTCGAGAAAATCGTTTTCATTGAGAATTTTGATTCCCAGCTGCTCGGCTTTTGTTAATTTGCTCCCAGCTTCTGATCCGGCAACAACATAGTCGGTTTTTTTACTCACCGATCCACTGGCGCGACCTCCCTGAGCTTCAACCAGTGCTGTTCCTTCTTTTCTGCTGAAACGCTCAAGGCTCCCAGTGAAAACAAATATTTTCCCTTGAAATTTGTCGCCGCTGATGCGTTCTTCTTTCTGGGGATTGACCCCGAGTTCATGCAGATCTTTGAGTAATTTCTGATTGTTTTCAGCACTGAAAAAATGGACGATACTGTCACTGACCTGCGGTCCAATTTCGTGGAGTGCGAGAAGCTCTTCAGTGGTCGTAGACGCCAATTTCTCCAGGCTATCAAAATGGTGAACGATAAGTTTAGCCAAGTGTTTGCCAACATGGCGAATACCAAGGGCATAAATAAAGTTTTCTAGAGGGCGCTGTTTACTTGCCGCAATTGCTTGCAACAGTTTATCAGCAAGCTTGTCCCCCATACGCTCGAACTGAAACAGGTCCTCTCGTTGCAGGCGGTAGAGATCGGCAATACTGTTGACCAGTTTCAGGCGCAGGAGCTGATCAATCTGTCGATCACCAAGCCCTTCAATATCCATGGCTTCACGGGAACAGAAGTGTTTGAGAGATTCTTTAAGCCGGGCTGGGCAATCCAGATTCTGACAGCGCGGGACAACTTCATCCACCTCATGTACCAGCAGTGAACTGCAAGCTGGACAATGCGACGGTTCAGGGATTATTTTCTCGTTTCCAGTGCGTTTTTCCTTAACCGGCCGGATAATGTCTGGAATAACGTCACCAGCTCGCTCAACAACCACCGTATCTCCAACCATAACGCCAAGCCGGGCGATTTCATCCCAGTTGTGCAAGCTGGCACTGGAGACAGTGACACCACTGACATTAACCGGGCGCAGATTGGCAACCGGGGTGACCGCTCCGGTTCGACCCACCTGTAGCCGTACCGATTCGAGTATGGTCTGCTCCTGTCGGGCTGGAAATTTAGCGGCGATCGCCCAGCGGGGGGTGCGACTTTTCTCTCCCAGTTCCTGCTGCAGAGCACGGCTGTTCACTTTGACCACCATACCGTCAATTTCATAAGGAAGTTCTTCCCGGGCCTGTTGCAGTTCATCGTAGCGGGAAATCACTTCTTCAATATTTTTTGCCACCTGCACTGTTTTTAGATTAACTTTGAGTCCCCAGCGGCTTAGTGCCTGCAGAAGTTGTTCGTGGGTTTGTGGAGTTTCCCCGGAAATTTCTCCGATACCGTAGCAACTGATGGTCAGCGAACGGGTGGCGGTCAGTTTGGCATCAAGTTGGCGCAGGCTGCCTGCGGTCAGGTTGCGTGGGTTGGCAAAGGTCGGTTCGCCTTCCTCTCGACGCTGTTGGTTCAGTTTGCGGAAGGCTTCCAATTCCATATAAATTTCACCACGGACTTCCAGTTGGTTCGGGTAGTCGTTCTGCAGTTGTAAAGGGATCGCGCCGATGGTGCGGATGTTATGGGTAATATCCTCTCCAGTGATACCGTTACCCCGAGTTGCCCCACGAATCAGTTTCCCTTGTTGATAGGTCAGGGCGACCGCGACTCCATCGAGTTTTGGTTCACACAGGTATTCCAGATTCTCAGTTTGTGCGAGAAAACGTTTGACCCTGATATCAAAATCTTGCAAATTAGAGCTATTAAATGCATTTTCAAGGGACAGCATCGGGCTGGCATGGTTGGCTTCGACAAAATGGCTCAAGGGCGTGCTGCCAACGCGTTGTGATGGGGAGTCGGGTGTGGTCAACTCTGGAAATTGGGTCTCAAGACTGAGTAACCTCTGCATTAACTGGTCGTATTCAGCATCACTGATCTCGGGTTGATCGAGAGTATGATAGCGGTAGTTGTGATGGTGGAGTTGTTGCGAAAGTTCCTGGTGCTGTTGCTGTGCCAACGCGAATTGCTTGGAAGTCATCATTATCTTCTTTCTGCTACCTGGATATTTATCGGCTTATATCATGTTGACCAGTTTGGTGCAAAGCAAGTACTTTCCCTTTGATTAGGTTTGCGCTAAACTCTGCCATCAAGTAGGTCTTTACTGATGCAGAGAGTTTATCTATCCCCCTCTTGGAGCATGAATGACTGACGAAGTGTCGTGGCGCTTGTTGGCTTTGCTGATTTTGTTGATTCTTTCCGGTTTTTTTTCCAGTTCAGAAACGGCATTGTTGTCACTTGATAAATTACGGGTGCGTTTTTTACAACAGAAACAACGGCGTGGCGCTGATAAGCTAGCCGCTCTGTTGGATAATCCAGATCGTTTGCTCAGTGGTATTTTAGTCGGAAATAATCTGGTGAATATTGCTGCTTCGGTGATTGCCACTGGCCTTTGTGTCAGTTATTTCGGTGAACAAGGTGAACTGTTTACGGTCTTGATTTTAACCCCGGTTCTGCTGATATTTGCTGAGGTTTGCCCCAAAACCTATGCAGCTCAATATCCGGAGAAAACTTCATTTTTGGTGTTGAACCCGATTCGTTTCGTTGTCTGGGTTCTGGCCCCGGTTATTTTTGTGGTTTCTTCTATTTCCCGCTTAATGACAAGTTTTATCCGTAAAAAGGCTGCTGAGACCTTGTCCGTTTCTGAAGATGAAATTAGAGCTATGATTGAGGTTGGGGAAGAGTCAGGTACTGTCGCGGCTGTCCAACGGCAGATGTTGCATGGAATTTTTGATCTGTCGGAAACCCGTGTTCGCGATATCATGATTCCCCGGACTGAGG
Source organism: Desulfuromusa sp. (assembly GCA_033791385.1). Lineage (GTDB taxonomy): Bacteria > Desulfobacterota > Desulfuromonadia > Desulfuromonadales > Geopsychrobacteraceae > Desulfuromusa. The sequence goes on along the minus strand of JASJGU010000456.1, from coordinate 14,037 downwards.
TCACTGGGATCAATGTCTCCGCTAGTTTTTTGGAAGTTTTATCAGTCTCTCGCGAGACACGTCATTCCCGCTTCCCTGTATTCAGTGAAAATCTCGATACCATTGTTGGGGTGATTCATTCTAAAGATATTCTTGGGTATGTTGGTCCGGCTGAACAATTTTCTCTTAAGGAGTTGAGTCGTAGACCCTATTATGTCCCAGAGTCAAAACGGATTGCTGTCCTGCTGCAGAGCTTTCGCAAAAAGCGTGAACATTTGGCGATTGTTGTTGATGAATATGGTGGAATGGAGGGGATTGTCACCCTTGAGGATGTGGTTGAGGAAATTGTCGGTGAAATCCATGATGAATATGATATTGAAGAAGTCGATTTCAAGGAACTGGCGCCGGGCCATTATCTGATAGATGCTGTCATGCCGCTACGTGAGGTGAATCGACGTTTTGAGTTAAATCTTCCTGAAGAGCATGTCACCACACTGGCTGGTCATTTGTTGCAGATAATGGGCAAAATCCCGGTTGAAGGAGATTGTTGTGAAGAAGGGGATCTCTTGTTCCGGGTGCGCCGCATGGAAGATCGGCGGATTGAAGAGATTGAAATGGTTATTTCTAGTCCGCAGTATTGAAAATTTCACAAAAAAGAACACGATGGTTAATCGGCCCTGAACGTTTTATTGATTTCATAGACTCCCTGTGGGCGGCAAAATTTACTTCAGCTTCTTAAAAGAAGCTTATGATATTAAACAGTTCTGAAATATCTCCCTCTGCTTCTTGTCTCATGAGTTCCAAATCCCTGTCATAGCAACATTTTCCTGATTAAGTAATCGCCCTGAATAAGCATTTCTTCTTGACAGTTATGGATGACACCGCTATATTTTCACCATCATGGTGTCAAATAGTGTCAAGTGGTGTCAATATGAAATTTTCCGGTGAATATAATGTCAGTATCGATCTGAAAGGACGGGTCAGTGTTCCGGCCTCCTTCAGGGACGAACTGCGTCAAGTTTATGAATCTGCGGGATTGTTTGTGACCCGCTATAAAAACGGTTTGGTCGCTTATCCACCGCGTCGTTGGGAAGAAATCTGCGCCAATGTTTTTGCTATGTCCCCCGGTCCACAGCGTGAGGCCAACTTACGTAACCGGATTGCTCCGGCGAAAGAATGTTCTTTTAATGCCCAAGGGCGGATTCAGATCCCACAATCTTTACGCGAACATGCCGGGCTGGATAAGGAAGTTGTGGTGATTGGCATGTTCGAAAAAATAGAAATATGGAGCCAGCAGGCTCATACACTGATTGCCGCTGAATCTGAATCGATGTTGGATAAAGATGCGCAGGGGCAGGCGGATTTAGGCTTTTAACTATGCTGCAAGTTCCTTTTGGGCATCTAGCGGTGATGCCGGAGGAAGTTTTGCACTGGCTGCAGCCTGCGGCTGGCGGCATTTATCTGGATGGTACCCTTGGTGGTGCCGGGCATGCTCGCTTGATTCTTGATGCCGCTGCGGGTAGTCGCTTAATCGGTTTGGATCGAGATCCTGCCGCGTTGCAGGAAGCAGCTGAAATTTTATCTCCTTATGGGGATCGGGTCAGTCTGCACCATGCAACCTTCGATCAGGCGGGACAGGTGCTACAGCAACTTGGCATTGATGGTCTCGACGGTATGCTCCTGGACCTCGGGGTTTCCTCCCACCAACTAGATACCCCGGAGCGGGGTTTCTCTTTCCGTCATGATGCACCCCTCGATATGCGCATGGATCCCACGGTGGGAATCACTGCTGCTGATGTTGTCAATCAAGTTGAAGAGGCTGAGCTAGTACGGATCTTTTTTGAATATGGCGAAGAACGCTACAGCAGGCGCATTGTCAGAAAAATCATTGCTCAGCGCCAGGAATCATTATTAAGAACGACCGGGGAGCTGGCTGAGTTGGTTCGTCAGTCAGTGCCAGGAGGATATCGGCCAAGCAAAATCCATCCAGCAACCCGGGTCTTTCAAGCGTTGAGAATCCACGTTAATGATGAACTTGGACAAGTCAGGCGGGGAGTAGAAACTGGAATCTCACTGCTTAAACCGGGTGGGCGATTGATCGTCATCAGTTTTCATTCACTAGAAGACCGAATCGTTAAACATTTGTTTCGTGATAAGGCAAAAGGTTGTATCTGTCCACCCCGCTTGCCGGTTTGTCATTGTAAGAATACCCCCGATGTGAAAATTTTAACTCGCAGAGGGGTCAAGGCTGGGGATGTTGAAGTTGAACAGAATGTTCGTTCACGCAGCGCAATATTAAGAGCAATTGAGCGTTGTTAGTTAAGCGCTGGGGTAAAAAAAGGGAAATACATGTCTGAAGCCGTATCTCAAGTAACAGTAAAGATCACTGAATTTTCATTTTATCGGCCCCGGCTCAGCTCAGTATTTGTGGCAATTTTGCTGGTCTCTCTGCTGTCGTTGTTGTTTGTCTGGTCGCGGATCCACGCGATCAACCTTGAATACGGTATCTCCAGTTTGGAACGTGACATTCGTAGCCATGAAAACCAGATCAAGGAGTTGAAAATGGAAGCTGCTTTTCTGGCTCGAGATGAACGGATTGAAAAACTCGCCAGAAAAGAACTGGGGTTACGTACCCCATCACCCGGACAAATTATCAGGGTGGAGTGATATGGCCTTAACGGAACGTGGAATTCAGATTCGTATCCGCTTTTTCGGGGTTTTATTTATCCTGGCATTTATGACGATTGCCGGGCGTGCTTATTATCTTCAGGTTGTGCAGGCCCCAGAACTCCAGGCGCGTGCCGATCAACAGCGTCAACGTGTGGTTAAATTAGCTCCACAGCGAGGAAGTATTTTTGATAGTCAAGGTGATCCCCTCGCAGAGAGCTTGGCTGCTGAATCACTCTATGCTGATCCAGTGTTGATTAAAGACCCTCGGAAGGTTGCCGGGCAGTTGGGAAAACTACTGGGAAGTTCAAAAAAAAAGCTGGAACGATTACTGTCTTCCAAAAAACGTTTTGTCTGGTTGCAGCGGAAACTTGATCCAGAAATTACAAAGCAAGTTCGTGACCTGAAAATTTATGGATTGCAATTTGTAACTGAGCGGAAGCGCTACTATCCACAGGCTAGCACTGCAGCACATGTGCTGGGTTTCACTGGCCTGGATCCCAACGGACTTGAGGGGATCGAGCTGTCTTATGACCGGCAGTTGCAGGGGGAGTCAGGTCGTCTGGTGTCGTTACATGATGCCAGAGGGCGAGGCCTGGCGTCAGCAGATCAACTGGTCCAGGGCGGGGTGGCCGGCCACAATCTCTTTTTGACCTTAGACCGGTCACTGCAATATGTGGCTGAAAAAGAATTAGCCCGCGTTGTTCATGAAACCGGGGCTGTTGGTGGAACGGTTGTGATGTTGGAACCTGCCAGCGGTCGAGTTTTAGCAATGGCCAGCCAGCCTGATTACAACCCGAACCTGGCTGGGCACTCTCGGGCAGCGCAACGGCGTAATCGTGCTGTGACCGATATGTATGAGCCAGGGTCAACTTTTAAGCCTTTTCTGATGGCAGGTGTTTTGGAAGAAGGGCTGGTTCGTCCTGAACAGAAAATTTATTGTGAAAATGGTCGCTATTCGGTTGGCGGAAAAACGATTCGAGACCATAAGAAATTCAAACAGCTGACCCTGACAGAAATTCTTAAATTCAGTAGCAATATTGGTTCGGCTAAGCTGGGTAAGCTGTTGGAACGTGAGCGATTTTATTCTTATATCCGTGATTTTGGTTTTGCTGAAAAAACCGGCCTTGACCTTCCTGGAGAGGTCGATGGGATGCTGCGTTCGCCATCCAACTGGTTTGAGATCGATCTGGCTGCAATTTCTTTTGGGCAGGGGATCAGTGTTACGTCGATTCAGATGGCTTCCGCGATGGCGTCGATTGCCAATGGTGGCTTGTTGATGGAACCATATCTGGTTGAACGGGTGACCGATGCTGATGGCCGGCAAGTACAGAAACGACTACCTCAAGTTAGGCGACGGGTTGTTTCGGAGAAAACTGCGCAGCTGGTCAGGGATATGATGGTCACTGTGACTGAGTCCGGTGGTACTGGAACCAAAGCAGCACTAGTTGGCTACCGGGTTGCTGGAAAGACGGGTACGGCACAAAAGGTTGATATGGTGACGGGTGGCTACTCTCCGGATAAACAGGTTTCCTCCTTTGTTGGTTTTGTTCCAGCTGATAACCCAGCACTTGTTCTTTCTGTCACCGTTGATGAGCCACAAGGAGAAATTTATGGCGGCCTCGTTGCTGCGCCGGTATTTGCGCGAATTGCCGGGCAAGCTCTTAGTCATTTGAATATCCTCCCCAAGGGAGATATTGCTGCTCTCACAAAAGAACAGCTGGCTGCGGAACCCTTGCCTGATTTGGCTGCGTTGCTCCCTGATGTTGAGGTAAGTGATGGGTTGAAGATGCCGGATTTTGCCGGGATGAGTTACCGGCAGGTGTTGCAGACAATGGAAAAGAAAAATCTTAATTTGAAACTTTCCGGAAGCGGCCAGGTTATTAAGCAATATCCGGCTCCAGGGAAGGTTATCCATTATGGTAAGCAGGCCTGGATTCGGTTTGGAGTGTAACTGATGTCAGATTCACAAGGACAGCAGAAGAAACTGAAAAAGTTGTTAACAACAATCCATCCACTCGCAATAATCGGGTCAGCGGAACTGGTTGTCTCCGGATTGGCTTGTGATTCCCGTCAGGTTCAGGGAGATATGTTGTTTTTTGCGCTACCCGGCGTCAAGGTTGATGGCTTTGACTATCTTCCCCAAGCTCTAAAGGCGGGTGCGATTGCTGTTGTCGCGGAACACCTTCCGGCAGATTGTGCGGAGAATATTTGCTACATCAAGGTGGCCAATGTCAGGCAGACAATGGCTGTCATGGCAGCAGAGTTTTATGGCAATCCAACCGTGGGAGTTCCTGTTATTGGCGTCACTGGAACCAATGGCAAAACGACCATTACCTATTTGCTCGAAGCAATTTTTAAGCAGGCTGGATTTTCTCCAGCAGTATTTGGAACGATCGAATACCGGATCGCCGAATTGCGCTACGAAGCATCAAACACAACACCAGAATCGATCGATTTGCTCCGGATGATGGCAAAGTTTCGTCAGCATGGTGCAGATGTCCTGATCCTTGAGGTTTCTTCTCACGCACTTGAACAGCATCGCGTTGACGGAATCAACTTCGATGCGGCGGTGTTTACCAATCTCACCCAGGATCACCTTGATTACCACGAAACGCTGGATCGGTATTTTGCCAGCAAGCGCCGACTGTTTAGCGATTTGTTGGGCACCGGGATTGCGGTCATTAACCGTGAGGATGCATGCGGTGCCAAGTTATTGCAGGAAAATCAGAACTGGATTTCGTTCGGACTGGATGAGCGAGCCAAAGTCTACCCGCTGCAAGTTGCCGTCGGCCGTGATCGAATCAGTGGCATTTTTTCAAGTGAGCAAGGGGACGTTGTTGTTGAAAGTGGAATGATTGGTGATTTTAATGTCAGTAACCTGCTGGCGGCCGTTGCTACAGCGCAACAGTTTGGTATCAGCAATGAACTTATTACACAGGGAATTGCAACGGCTCCCCAAGTGCCCGGGCGGGTAGAAAAAGTTAAGAATATTAAAGGAGTGTTGGCTCTGGTCGATTATTCCCATACCGCAGACGCCCTGGAACAAGCATTGAAAACACTGTCAAAACTTGAATTTGATCGATTGTTTACAGTTGTTGGTTGTGGCGGTGATCGAGATAAGGGGAAGCGCCCGATTATGGCTGCCGTGGCGGTTAAATACTCAAATTTATCAATTTTCACGTCAGATAATCCTCGTAGCGAAGATCCTCTCAAAATTCTGGAGCAGGTTCGAGGCGGCGCATTGGCTGCCGGTAGTCGGGAACTGAGTCAGAAACAGGCAGCGAGTGAAGATGGATTTGTGGTTATTCCTGATCGGCGTAGCGCGATTGAGTTTGCTGGTCGTTTAGCCGAAGAGGGTGACCTTCTGCTGGTTGCAGGGAAGGGGCATGAGGATTATCAGATACTTGGGAAAGAAAAAATTCACTTTGATGACCGAGAAGAATTGGGCCGAGTACTGAACGAGGTCGAAGGTTCAGATAATATGGGAAGCGGAACCGGAGCTGAAAAATATGTTTGATCTGGAGCGAATTGCTAGAATTACTGGCGGTGATTTTTCCGGCAGAAAAGTCAATTGTCCGTTAACGGGAATTTCTACTGACAGCCGCAACCTGACACCTGGATCTCTGTTTGTTCCCTTGCGCGGAGAACGTTTTGATGGCCACGATTACCTCAGCCAGGCGGTAAAAAATGGTGCCGCTGCCTGCCTGAGTGAAGAGGTTACTGCTGGCTTGAGTGTGCCGGTTGTGCGGGTTGCTAATACTCTGCGAGCACTTGGAGATATTGCTGCTGCTTATCGTTTGCAACTCAACGGGCCATTAGTTGCCATTACTGGCTCAGCCGGGAAAACAACGACCAAGGAGATGCTTGCAACAATTTTGGAGCAAGTAGTGCCGGGATTGAAAACGGCTGGAAACTTTAATAACTTGATCGGTTTACCGCTGACCCTGTTCCGCTTGGAAAAAGCACATCATTGGGCAGTTCTAGAGATGGGCACCAGCGCACTTGGTGAGATAGAACGCTTAACCGAAATTGCCCAACCAACAATTGGTGTGATTACCAATATCGGCGCGGCGCATTTGGAAACATTACACGGTCTGGATGGTGTTTCAAGAGCGAAAGGTGAACTTTATGCTGGTTTACAGGGGGGGACAGCAATCCTCAACCTGGATGACCCACGGGTGGCACAATTGCCGGTTGCCAATGGAGTTAAAAAACTAACCTACGGGGTATCTGAATCGGCTGAAGTCCGAGCTGAAAATATTAAGGAGAACGTTAACGGTGTTCGGTTTGACCTTTTGTCTACTGGGCACAGGTATCAAGTGCAACTGGGAATTCCCGGGCGGCACAATGTGTCGAATGCTCTGGCTGCTATTGCTGCGGCTTTAGAAATGAAGGTTCCGGTAGAAAAGATTGTTGCCGGGCTGGCTAAATTTACTGCCATTCAAGGGCGGATGAATTTGTCCCCGCTCCCCTGTGGCGGCTTGTTGCTTGACGACAGTTATAATTCAAATCCTCTTTCTGCGTATGCGGCCCTTGACGCTTTGAAATCGTTAGCGGGGCAGGGAAGGCGGGTTGCAGTGCTGGGTGATATGCTCGAATTGGGTGAAGATTCGGTACAGATGCATGAAGATTTAGGCGTTAAAGCCGCCGAGGTTGCTGAGTTGTTAATTGGTGTAGGTCAGTTTGCTGCTGACCTGTGTCGTGGGGCAAAACAAGCGGGAATGAAACCTGGCCAACTGATTGAATTGGCAGATGCTGCTGCTGCGATTGACTATTTGCAGGTGCAACAACGTCCTGGTGACAAAATTCTGGTGAAGGGGTCGCGAGGGGTACGGTTGGAACAAGTCGCAGCAGCATTAAAAACTGCCGTTGATACACCTTTAAATGGAAAGAAAGGAAACTAGCGGGTGCTATATCACCTTTTATATCCTCTCCATACTGAATATTCGGTGCTGTATGTTTTTCGCTATATTACCTTTCGCACCATCTATGCGACCATCACCGCTCTGTTGATCTCTTTTATTCTTGGCCCCTGGTTGATTGCAACATTGCAACGGATGCAGATTGGTCAGACGATCCGCAAGGTTGGACCCGAATCCCATTTTGTTAAAGAGGGGACTCCGACCATGGGTGGAGCGCTGATTTTACTGGCGATTATTCTCCCGACACTGCTCTGGGCTGATCTGACAAATCTCTATATCTGGGTCACATTATTGGTCACAACGGGATATGGCGCGGTCGGTTTTATTGATGACTATCTGAAAGTTGTGCGTAAGAACAGTAACGGCATCTCTGCTCGACAGAAGTTGTTCTGGCAGATTCTGATCGCCCTGATTGCGTCATTGCTGCTCTATCGGAGCGGCACTTTTGACACCCATTTAAGTTTGCCATTTTTCAAAAATGTGAATCCTGATCTTGGTGCTTTCTATATATTATTTGCCATTCTGGTCATGGTTGGTTCCAGCAATGCGGTGAACCTGACCGATGGGCTCGATGGGCTGGCAATCGGGCCGATGATTATTGCTGCTGGAACGTTCCTGTTGTTGGCATATCTGGTCGGGAATGCAAAACTTGCCGACTATTTGCAGATTGCCAGTATTCAGGGCGCTGGAGAGTTGGCGATTCTCTGTGGTGCGATGGTTGGCGCCGGACTCGGTTTTTTATGGTTCAACAGCTATCCAGCTCAGGTTTTTATGGGGGATGTCGGTAGTTTGTCTCTTGGCGGAGCGCTGGGAACTATCGCGGTTATTACTAAAAATGAATTTGTCCTGGTCATCGTTGGTGGCATTTTCGTAATTGAAGCGCTTTCGGTGATCGTTCAGGTTATTTCATTTCGTTATTGGGGACGCAGAGTTTTCAGGATGGCTCCTATCCATCACCATTTTGAATTAAAAGGTTGGGCAGAACCAAAAATTATTGTGCGATTTTGGATTATCAGCATTGTGCTGGCACTGATTGCACTTTCAACCCTGAAGTTGCGATGAAACTTAATTTTAAGCATAAGCGAGTTGTTGTGATCGGTGCTGGCCAAAGTGGCCTGGCATTGGTGCGCTTTCTTATTGAGCGGGGCGCGACAGTCGCTTTATCTGATTTACGTAAGCGGGAACAACTTGCGGATCTCGATTCTTTGGCTGGGCTGCCAGTCCGTTTTGACTTGGGAGGGCATAGCCTGGAGCTGTTTGAACAGGCCGATCTGATTGCCGCAAGTCCAGGAGTCCCTCTTGATTGTGAGCCACTGCAACGCGCGGCATCCTGTGGTATTCCAGTGCTCGGAGAGATAGAAATTGCAGGTCGGGAAATCACTGTGCCGATCATTGGCGTGACTGGCACCAACGGAAAATCAACCACCACCAGCTTGATTGGTGAAATTATGCAGGCCTGGGGTAAAAATGTTTTTGTCGGTGGAAATCTAGGAACGCCCCTGGTCGAAGCATGTTCTGCGGAGATTGACGGAGCGGTTGTCGAACTCTCTTCATTTCAATTAGAAACCATCGACCAATTCCATCCCACCATTGGCCTGTTGCTCAATTTAAGCTCAGATCACCTTGATCGCTATCCTGATTTGCAAAGCTACTACCGGGCAAAATTAAAAATATTCAGGAATATGACAAAGACTGATTTTGTTGTTCTCAACGCGGATGATCCGGAAGTCTGCCGTCTGACTGCTGATCTCAAAGCAACCAAAATCTGGTTTTCTGCACGTGGACGGTTGGTTGAGGGGATGGTCAGGTTGGGAGATAAACTGATCTGGAATTGGGCTGGTGCTGATATTCAGCTATCGCTGTCACGTTTGCAACTTTCTGGTGAACACAATATTGAAAATGCTATGGCTGCCATGATACCGGCATTACTACAGGGATGTCCGGCGGAGCTGGCATGGAATGCGGTCTGTTCATTTACCGGACTTGAGCATCGGATGCAGCTGGTACGGCACTTGAATGGCGTGGCCTGGTACAACGATTCAAAGGGAACCAATGTTGGTAGTGTGATGAAAAGTCTCGCCGGTTTTGCTTCCGGAGTCACCCTGATCGCCGGTGGAAAAGATAAGGGTGGTAATTATAAACTGCTCAGACCGTTGCTGGAGCAGAAAGTTAAACACCTGATTCTGATTGGTGAAGCCGCACAGAAAATGGCTGAAGATCTGTCAGGAAGTTGCGAGATTCGCTTGTCTGAAGGGTTGAAATCAGCTGTTCTACAAGCATATGCAATCACTGCTACCGGTGGGACGGTGCTCCTTTCTCCGGCGTGTTCGAGTTTTGATATGTTCGCCAATTTTCAGGCGCGCGGGGATGAGTTTGAGCGATTAGTAAATCAGCTTCCATCTGAGAGGGTCGAATCATGACATTGCGGCGTGATGTTGATACCACTCTGTTGTTGCTGACGGTTTCCTTGACCTGTATCGGGGTGGTGATGGTTTATTCATCTTCAGCAATTATGGCTGCTGAGCGATTTCATGACGGCTTCTATTTCCTGAAAAGACAACTGATTTACGCATTGGTTGGTTTTATCCTGATGGCAGTTGTAACTTATTTCAATTACAAAAACTGGCGGAAATTAGCTGTGATTTCTCTGCTCAGCAGCATTGTCCTTCTGGCACTGCTGTTTGTTCCTGGGCTTGGTGTCCGGGTTGGTGGCGCTATGCGCTGGTTGCGCTTGCCCGGGCTGACGGTTCAACCGGCCGAGTTGGTTAAATTGACATTAGTTCTCTATCTAGCTCACTCACTGACCCGGAAAAAGGAGAAAGTCCGTTCACTGCTAAAAGGGTACCTTCCTTACATGATCGTCCTAGGAGTGTTGCTGGCAATGTTGCTGAAACAACCTGACCTCGGGAGCGCCATGATTATAGTAGGGGTTGCCCTTTCGATGCTGATTGTTGCCGGTGTGCGTTGGCGTTACATCCTGCCTACGATTCTGATGACCCTGCCGGTGGTATATTTTCTGATTATGCAAGTCGATTATCGCCGTCGCCGGATCATGGCCTTCCTCGACCCATGGGATGATCCTTTTGATACCGGTTTCCAGATTATTCAAAGTTTAGTTGCTTTTGGTAAGGGTGGAATCGTAGGACAAGGACTTGGCATAGGCGAACAAAAATTATTCTATCTACCAGAGGCGCATACCGATTTCATTTTTTCAGTCATCGGTGAAGAGCTTGGCATGGTTGGAGCCCTGACTGTTGCGGCATTGTTTCTGATGCTGGTCCTCTGTGGTATCCGCATCGCTTTACATTGTCAGGAACCTTTTGGTCGGAATCTGGCTTTTGGTTTGAGTCTGTTGCTCGGACTCGAGGCATTTGTCAATCTGGCTGTTTGCATGGGTTTGTTGCCAACCAAGGGCTTGGCTCTGCCGTTTGTTTCCTACGGTGGAACCAGTCTGGTGGTGAGTCTGGTTGCTGTGGGGATTCTATTGAATATTTCAACTTCACTGGGATCGACAAAATGAGACTGCTGCTGGCCGGTGGCGGAACCGGAGGACATCTTTTCCCGGCAGTCGCACTGGCGCAACTATTACTCAAACAGGATGAAAATGCAGCGGTGCAGTTTGTCGGCACCGAACACGGCTTAGAGCAGCGGTTGCTGCCAAAATTGGGATTTCCTCTGGCCACTGTCGACATGGTTGGACTCGTTGGCCGAGGCTGGCGCGGCAAGTTTGAAGTGCTGCCTAAATTATTCAAGAGTCTCGGCCAGTCCTATAAAATATTACGTAATTTCAAACCTGATTTAGTTGTTGGAGTGGGTGGGTATGCTTCAGTTCCGGTGTTGCTGATGGCAAAACTGACTGGAATTCCTTATCTGATTCATGAGCAAAATGCGATCCCTGGGTTAAGTAATCGACTATTGGGTAAGGGAGCAAAATTAATCTGTCTCTCTTTTTCTGCCAGTGGTTCTGGCTTTGATAGCAACAAAATCATCGTCACCGGAAATCCATTGCGGCAGGGGATGGATAGCGTTTCTGCAGATATTCCTCAATCAGGGAAACTTTTGATTTTCGGCGGCAGTCGGGGAGCCAGAGCGATAAATAAGGCGGTCGTAGAAATGTTACCTTTGCTGAATAAGTGGGCAAAAAAACCGGAGATTCTACATCAAACTGGAGATGTTGATTTTCTTCAAGTACAGCAGGCTTATCGCGATGCCGGTTTTGACCCGCGGCAAGTTGTTCCTTTTATCAATGATATGGCCGCTGCTTACTCTGCGGCGAGTTTGGTTATCTGTCGTGCCGGAGCTACGACTTTGGCAGAGCTGACAGTCTGTGGACGAGCAGCGATATTGATACCATTTCCCCACGCAGCTGCAGATCACCAGACGGCAAATGCAAAAGCGCTGAAAAACGCCGGAGCGGCAATCTTACTGTCCCAAGATGAATTAACCGCGGAACGATTAGCAGTTTTGGTGAAAGAGTTACTTGAAGGGCGAACAGAATTGGAAAAAATGGCTGAGCGAGGTCGTCGACTTGGGTTCCCCGGCGCGGCGGAACGGATTCTTAACGAGTGTCGGCGATTGCTCGGGATGCCGCTGGTGAAGGGAACGTAAATGTACGGACGAATCAAAAAAATACATTTTATTGGCATTGGTGGCATCGGTATGAGTGGTATTGCCGAACTGTTGTTGAATCTTGGTTACCAGGTTTCTGGATCCGATCTACGTGAATCTGAAACAACCCGACGATTGGCCAAACTTGGGGGTGAGATTGTCATCGGGCACAGCGCCGAAAATATCTCAGAAGTCGATGTGGTCGTAACATCCACAGCAGTAAAAGCCGATAATCCCGAGGTAGTTGAGGCGCTGCGCCAGCATGTTGCCGTGATTCCACGTGCTGAGATGTTAGCTGAGTTGATGCGGATGAAATATGGAATCGCCATAGCCGGTACTCATGGCAAAACCACAACGACCAGTATGATGTCAGTGGTGTTACAGCATGCTGGACTCGACCCAACAGCGGTGATTGGTGGCAAGCTGGATGTGTTTGGCTCCAACGCAAAACTGGGGCGTGGCAAGTTTCTGGTTGCTGAAGCTGATGAATCTGATGGCTCATTTATGCATCTTTCACCAACAATTGCCGTAGTCACCAATATCGACGCAGATCATTTAGATTTCTATTCAGGAATAGAGGAAATAAAGCAGATTTTTATCGATTTCATCAACAAGGTTCCTTTTTATGGCCGAGCTGTTCTCTGCCTGGACGATAGGAATATTCAAGATATTCTTCCCAAAGTTAAAAAGCGGTTTATTACCTACGGCTTTAATAGCCAGGCCGATTTTTATGCTGAGGATGTTCATCATCGACAGGGACGAACCAGTTTCAGCGCTTTTTATAAGGGTGAAAACCTAGGGAGGATTTCATTTCGGATGCCTGGTCGGCATAATGTTTTGAATGCTCTGTCGGTGATTGCTGTTGCTCATGAACTGGAGGTTCCGTTTCAGACAGTCATTGGTGGGTTCCGGAATTTTGGCGGTTTACAGAGACGTTTCGAACTGCGGGATGAAATCGACAACATCATGATTGTTGATGATTATGGTCATCATCCAGTAGAGATTAAAGCGACTTTGGGGGCGGCTAAAAGTGGCTGGAATAAACGGGTGATTGCCGTATTCCAACCGCATCGCTATAGCCGTACGGCGGCATTGTTCGATGATTTTTTGACTGCATTCTACCAGGCCGATCAACTGGTGGTCACCGATGTTTATGCGGCGGGAGAGGAGTCGATAGAAGGGGCAACGGGAGAAGCTTTGGCGCAGGGAATTGTTGAGCATGGCCATAAAGCGGTGAGTTATCGGACAACTCTGGAAGAAGTGAGTGAGTATGTTGCAACAATTGTGCAACCGGGCGATCTCGTCGTGACCCTCGGAGCGGGGAATGTTAATCAGGTTTGTGAAATGTTGGCGGAAAAGTTGCGCCAGAAAGTTGTCCACGGGTGAGTTGTTTTACGCGAGAAGAGATATTGCCAAAGAAGATTGGTGTTTTGCTGGGAGGCTTGTCGGCAGAACGGGAGATCTCACTTAAAACTGGATATGCATCTTTACGTGCGTTGCAACAGCTTGGTTACGCTGCGGTTGCGATTGATGTTCAGCAAAATCTGCCGCAACAATTGCAGGAAGCCAGCATTGAAATTGCGTTTATTGCCCTGCATGGTCGGTTTGGCGAAGATGGTCGGGTCCAGGGGATGCTGGAAATGTTGCAGATTCCCTACACCGGTAGTGGTGTGTTGGCCTCCAGTATGGCGATTGATAAGGTCATGACCAAGCAGTTGCTGATATATCATGAATTACCAACACCCCAGTTTGATTTTATGCGCCCCGGAGACTCAGCCAGCGATCTGTTCCAGCGCTGCAATCATTTACCCTTGGTGGTAAAACCCTCACGTGAAGGTTCAACCATCGGGATCACAAT
>JASJGU010000455.1:0-3071 GCA_033791385.1 Desulfuromusa sp. | reverse complement strand
GTTTTTAGCTGAATTTATGACTAAGGTGCGGAAACAACAACATGTACCAGACTGAATTTTGTCATGAAAATATTGATGCACACGGCTAGAAAGTAACATTCCAGATTTGAAATGCGCCTAACTCAACAGCAGATAAAAGTTTTCAAACGGGTTGCCACGGAAGTTTTTGGGTCGATTAAACGACGGGGATGTTTTAAAAATGGATTTAAGCAAGAAAAAAATTCTTGTAACGGGAGCTGATGGTTTCATCGGGTCTCACTTGGTGGAAGAGTTGGTACGAAGGGGACACGATGTCCGGGCTTTTGTTCTCTATAATTCCTTCAATTCTTGGGGTTGGCTGGATCAGGCAACGCCTGAAGTTAGGAAATTAATTGAAGTTTTTTCCGGAGATATCCGGGATCCGCACGGGGTTAAGGAATCTATGAAGGGCTGTGATGTGGTTTTGCATTTGGCTGCCTTGATCGCAATTCCCTATTCTTATCACTCCCCTGACACCTACGTAGATACCAATATCAAGGGAACTCTAAATATCGTCCAGGCCGCCCGAGAACTGGGAGTCGAGAAGATCGTGCACACTTCGACCAGTGAGGTCTATGGCACGGCGCGCTTCGTACCGATAACCGAAGAACATCCGCTGCAGGGACAGTCTCCCTATTCCGCTTCAAAGATAGGGGCTGACCAGATAGCCATGTCGTTCTATAACTCTTTTGAAACGCCGGTGGCCATCATTCGCCCATTTAACACTTATGGTCCACGGCAATCGGCCCGAGCGGTTATTCCGACTATCATTACCCAGATCGCTAACGGAAAACGGGTACTTAAGCTAGGGGCCATCCACCCGACCCGTGATTTCAACTATGTGGCTGATACCGTCAACGGTTTTATCGCGATCGCTGAATCTGATAATTCAGTCGGTGAGGTGGTCAATGTCGGTAGCAATTTCGAAGTGTCTATTGGTGGCACGGTCCGCATGATCGCCGAGGTGATGGGGGCAGAAGTCGAGATTGAGACCGATGAGGTGCGTTTGCGACCGGAAAAGAGTGAAGTCGAACGACTTTGGGCGGACAACAGCAAGGCCGAACGCCTGCTCGGATGGAAACCAGAGTACACTGGACTGGAGGGTTTGAGGGTTGGTTTGACTCAAACCGCTGAATGGTTCAGCAATCCGGAAAACCTCCGCAACTACAAGTCGGATACCTACAACATTTGAGTTGAATTATGGATTGCACTAAAGTTCTTGATACCCTCAAAAGCGTGATTGGTACGACTGATAAATTTATCAGTCTGCATGAACCAACTTTTGCTGGCAACGAATGGTCTTACGTCAAGGAATGTATCGACACCGGATGGGTCTCTTCTGTGGGGAGTTATGTCGATCGTTTTGAAGCGATGCTGGCGGAATTCACTGGGGTCAAGCGCGCGATTGCCGTTGTCAATGGCACTGCGGCGCTGCATGTGTGCCTTGTCCTCGTCGGTGTCGAATCTGATGATGAGGTGCTGCTGCCGACCCTGACCTTTGTCGCTACCCCGAATGCACTCAGCTATTGTGGGGCAATACCTCACTTTGTCGATAGCGAAGAAGCGACACTGGGCCTGGATCCGTACAAATTAGCTGATTATCTTTCAGGAATAGCCGAGATTCGCGGCGATGAGTGTTTTAATCGGAAGACCGGCCGGCGCATCAAAGCCGTTGTT
This sequence comes from Desulfuromusa sp., assembly GCA_033791385.1. GTDB lineage: Bacteria > Desulfobacterota > Desulfuromonadia > Desulfuromonadales > Geopsychrobacteraceae > Desulfuromusa. Next base: position 1,376 of record JASJGU010000455.1, on the reverse strand, counting down.
CCTATGCACACCTACGGACATCCCGTTGACCTTGATTCGATTCTCGAAGTCTGCGAACGCTTCAAGCTGGTTCTGATTGAGGATGCCGCCGAATCGCTCGGCTCTTATTACAAGGGTAAGCACACGGGGCAATGGGGCAAGCTGTCGGCCCTAAGCTTTAATGGCAACAAGGTGATTACGACCGGTGGAGGAGGGGCAATCCTGACCAACGATGAAAAAATGGGGAGCCTGGCCAAGCACCTGACCACCACCGCCAAGGTGCCGCACAAATGGGAGTTCCGTCACGATATGGTGGGTTACAACTACCGTCTGCCGAACATCAACGCCGCACTTGGGTGCGCGCAACTTGAGCAACTTCCAGATTTTTTGCTGCGGAAAAGAAAACTTGCCGAGAACTACCGGCAGGCGTTTCTTGATGTCGAAGGGGTTCGGTTCTTCACCGAGCCGGAGTTTGCCCGGAGTAACTATTGGCTGAATACTCTGTTGCTTGATGCTGCCAACAGCACCCAGCGTGATGAGTTGCTGGCACTGACCAATAACTCAGGAATTATGACCCGTCCGACTTGGACTCTGATGCATAAATTGCCGATGTTAAAAAGCTGTCCCCGGATGGATCTCTCTGTCGCCGAGAACCTTGAGCGGCGCTTGATCAATATTCCCAGCAGTGCATCCTTGGTGAGCGATCATGACTAGACGCAAGATATGTATCGTGACCGGCACTCGTGCTGATTATGGCCTGCTGTACTGGCTGATGAGGGAAGTCCAGTCTGATCCTGCCTTGCGACTGCAGATCGTTGCCACAGGCATGCACCTTGCGCCCGAATTCGGGTTGACCTACAAGGTGATCGAGGCTGATGGTTTTATGATAAATGCCAAGGTCGAGATGCTGCTCGCCAGCGATACTTCGGTCGGTATTGCAAAATCAATGGGCCTTGGCGTTATAGGCTTTGCCGAGACTCTGGACAATTTGAAACCTGATCTCCTTGTTCTACTTGGCGACCGTTTTGAAGTTCTCACCGCTGCTCAGGCCGCGCTTGTGGCGTGCATCCCAATGGCTCATTTATCCGGCGGAGACACCACAGAGGGTGCCTTTGATGAAGCGATCCGTCACAGCATTACCAAGATGGCACACCTGCACTTTGTTTCAAATGAAATATCTGCAGCCAGGGTGAGGCAGTTGGGTGAAAACCCCGAGCATGTTTATAACTTCGGCAGTACCGGAATCGATCAAATAAAGCGGCTAGAACGGCTTAGCCGTAAGGAAATTCAGGAGCAAACCGGCTACACTTTTCAGCAAAAAAATCTACTGGTCACCTTCCATCCGGCTACTTTGGAGAAAGCTTCGCCAAAGGAACAGTTCCAGGAATTGTTAGATG
>JASJGU010000454.1:0-2552 GCA_033791385.1 Desulfuromusa sp. | reverse complement strand
TGCCTCATCTTCTGCGGCGATGCCGCGATGAGCTATATCAACAAAGATGTGGCGAAATGCTATCTGAGGTTCAGTTCTGAACTTTTCAGAATTATTTTCCAGAAATTGTTGAAGCTGGACATCTGTAGGAATTGCAATTCCAGCCAGCTCATCACTCATCAAATCCATTTTTTGTCTCAGGCGGTTGCGGATGACGGAGTCCTCCTTATCAAACCCAAGTGCCAACGCTTCCCGATATAGTATCTCTTCACGCAGATAATTGTCTATGAGCCCCTGTTCTTCCTCTTTTGATGGAGTTCGTTGTCGAGTTCTGGCATAATTTGCCTTCAGAAATGCAATCTGACCGTCTGAAATGACAATCCGGCTAGATTGCGAATCAGCCGGATCATCATATACCTTGAAAATCAGAAACAACACTGCACCAATCAGTAAAAAGTGAAACAGGGGCTCTTTTATGAATGCTTTCATCTACGAAGTTGCCCTGTTAAGGCGTGTACCAGATAGGCGAAGAATAAGCTCGCTCCTGCTGGATAAGCTTTGCTTCCTTTGGAATCTTTGCTCCAAGGCGAACCTTATCATACAGCACCCAGCGTGGTGTCGGAATCTCCAGAATCCGAGTGTAATAAAAGGACTTTATGGCTGGGTCAAAGTCGGGATCAGTCCAAATCGCGCTTAGCTCAGCAGCTCCGATGGTGTTGGTCCAGGTTGCTGCCTCCGTATCTACGGTATTACCAACTGGTGTCTTGCAGCGCCCATCCTGACCGATAGAACGACCGTCCGAGACAGCTACATCATAAATGCGTTCATGGGTTTTGCCATCTTTGTCAAGCCAGCCTTTGATAATCTGGACACGGTCAAGATTGGCACCAATAGGATCACGCAACGCTATGATCATAAAGTTTGGTCCCTTCTCTGCGGAAGATTTGGTTAGGTCTCCGCCCATGGGAACGCCCTTCTTGTATCCTATGAAGGCAGGAGTACGGCTTCGCAGATCATTACCCTCAAACTCCCACCCACCGAAAAATCTTACCAGCATACGGGGACCGGTCGTGGCGTAAGTCTCCCTACGCTCCATGGCGTCAAAAATTGCCTCACGTGTATTCTCAGTGGCCCACACACCTTGATAGCCAGAGGCTGACAATTCATAGCCTTCAATGGCGCCTAGCTTTGATTTTACAAAGGGATGCGCCACCCGTGTCGCTGATGGCTCTACGCTGGTGGATTTACCAAAAAAGTTGTCTTCCTCAGCAGTCGCAAGACTAGTGTGGCTGTCCGTGGCACCAATCATACCAAATTTGTAGGGATTTGTTCCGAGTTGCTGCTCAAGAACGAGGCCGTTTTTCAGTGCCTCACGTGCATATTCCCGCTTCAACATTTCGGGAGTCTTGAGTTCCGTTAGATCGAGATTACCCTTGGCCAGGGTTTCATGGTCGGCAAACTCGTCGCTGGGGGACAGGGCGGGATGTGTTTCTCCATCACCTTTTATCTGGGTAACTTCATAGAGAGGTTCCCATTTGGCACGCAGTTCTACATATTTTTTATCGACCTTACCACCGGCATAGGTGTCTACCATGGGGAACATCCAGCCGTTGGAGAGGTTACCATTATGAGCGATTGCAAAAGTCTGACCACCTGTTTTGGTTTTGTAGTCGGCTAGCCATTGATAGAGATCCAGGGGATCCGTGGTGCCCAACGGTGGTTGAGTGGTCAACGGAATCACCATACGAGCACGGACACCATCGTCACGTAAGATCACGTTACGATGCAGGTTGAAGCCTTTAGGGACTGATGTCCATTCGAACCCGATCAGCGCCGTGAACCGGCCCGGCTCATTAAAACGATCCGCTGTCCTGGTTATGTCATCCCAAATACTATTATAAATTGAAGAACCGGGAGAATATTGACTAACAAGCTCTTCCGGTATAGTCATCTGTGAAAAGTTGGTAATCAGGTCAAAAGCTGCTTTTCCAGCAGCCTCACCTCCCTTTGCAAAACCTTCAGCCCATTCTCTACCCTTCGGAATCGCCATAACGTTAGGTGCCCCACGCTGGATATCAGTTGCAACACCCATCATGTCTGAATGGTCGGTGATTACCAGCCAGTCGAGTGGGCGGCTCAGCTTAACTGGTAGCCCTGTCGACGATTTAATTTCTTCCCCGCGAGCAAGCCGATATGCTTCTTCATGACCAAGCGTATTGCCAAACAGGCCTGCATCAAGCGATAGCCCTGTGTGCAAGTGGGTATCCCCCCAATAGACCCGACTAGGGAAGTTTCGCTGGGCATAGGGCGAATACGCCTTGCCAGGATAGAGTCCATTGAGGACTTCAGGGTCAGGATTTCCCATATCCATTGCTATTGCTACCCCTGATAATGGCAGTAACAAAGATGATAGAAAAAATACTTTTAGCAATTCATTTTTAATATTCATTTTTTCCTCCATTCCTTTTTGTTGAATTAAAATTATTGTGTGTGGCAATATTAACCATTTCTGATTCATCGAGTCGCAACTATATAGAGTTGCAGGCTGACCAAATCAAAAACTTTATGCATCC
>JASJGU010000453.1:0-2642 GCA_033791385.1 Desulfuromusa sp. | reverse complement strand
CAACCCCGCAGCCTCTGAGTGATTGAACCACTTGGAGAGTTAAAGAATTGGGCACAACGCCAGTGCATGCCTCCCTTTGCAAGGGGGTTCTGGTCTTGCAGAAGATCAGTACTAATCAGGTTTCCCGATGATCTTATTTCTCTTCATTCAGCACCAGTAGATAGCCATTGGGATCCATCAGCCAGAGTTCTCGACGCTGATGCTCCTGATCATCAAGTTCATAGGAAATTGGCCAGCGATAGTAGTTGGCCATGCGGTAAATATCGTCCAGATTATTGCAACTCATCTCCAGTTGTACCCCCACTCCGAGTGGAACTCTGGCCAGGCTTTGCAGCAATGCTGGATGTTGTGCTTCCATTTCTGGCAGGCGCTGAAAAACAACTTTCATATTTCCGGCAGAGAAAATCAAATAGCTATTTTCAGCATGGGAGTTTTTAATAAACTGAGGAGAAAGCAGCAGAACTTCGCGATAAAATTTCTCCGTTTTTTCCAGATCCAAAGCGGCAAGCGTCAAATTTAGCGACATTAATTTCATCTCTCAAAAAGTCAAATTGATTTTTTTTTCTGCCTTATGTTTTAATGCCACAGATTATGATAGAGAAGAATAAGAGTCGAGCTTTTCTTGGTTTTGGTGGAAACTTGGGAGACCCACTGAACAATTTACGGCATGCCCGACAACAGTTGGCAAGGCATCCGCAGGTCGAGATCATCTCTAGCTCGCCACTCTACCGAACCCCTCCGGTTGGAGGTCCCGATGGACAACCAGACTATCTGAACAGCGCTGTTGAAATTCGAACTGGATTAACGGCGCTCGACCTGTTACAACTTTGCCGCCGGATAGAAGATGATGCAGGGCGAATTCGGGATCTCCCTTGGGGGCCACGAACTCTCGATATAGATTTGCTGATTATTGATGATCTGATTATGGATGTCCCACTTTTAACCCTGCCGCATCCACGCTTACATCAGCGCCATTTTGTTTTGCTACCGCTGAATGATCTGGCACCACAACTCAATCACCCGGTTTTAAATGAAACTATCAGCAACTTACTCAAAGCACTGCCAATAGCTGCTGGCATTACTCAATTAAACGAAACATGGTAATCTGATGATTAAATTGTTACTGCTAGTTTTATGTGGTTTTGTTTTTTACTCAATGATTTCTGGTTTATTGCGACCAGGTAAATCCCGACGGTCAGAAAACCGCAAAGACGAAGGGGAAATCATGGTCGAAGACCCACAGTGCGGAACCTATCTCCCTTTAAGTGAAGCTATCAAGGCGACCATTCACGGTCGACAACACTATTTTTGCTCCAAAAAATGTATGAAAGAATACAAGAAAACCCAGGAATAATAATCGATTTACGCCAATAAGGAGTTTTTGAATGAAGTTTTTTATCGATACCGCAGAAGTGTCCGAAATCCGTGCCGCCCATGACCTGGGTCTGGTTGACGGAGTCACCACAAACCCTTCGCTGATTGCTAAAAGCGGTCGCGATTTCAAAGAAGTTATCAAAGAGATTACCGACATCGTTGATGGCCCCATTTCTGCTGAAGTCATCTCTCTGGATGCCGAAGGGATGCTTAAGGAGGGGCGTGAACTGGCCAAAATACACAAGAATATCGTTGTCAAGGTCCCAATGACAACCGAAGGGCTGAAAGCCACCAAACAATTCAGCGCTGAAGGGATCAAGACCAATGTGACTTTGATCTTTTCTTCCGTGCAAGCTTTGTTGGCCGCCAAAGCAGGGGCAACTTACGTTTCACCATTTGTTGGCCGCCTGGATGATATCAGTCTTGAGGGGATGGAAGCGGTTGAGCAGATCCGTACTATTTTTGATAACTACGGTTATGATACCGAAATCATTGTTGCCTCGGTACGGTCACCAATGCATGTTCTCAACGCCGGTCTGATCGGCGCCGATATTTGCACCATCCCTTACGGTGTCATGACCCAGCTGGCAAAACACCCGCTGACCGACGTCGGCATCGAAAAATTTCTTGCTGATTGGGAAAAAACAAAATAGAACCGTGGTTCAATAGTGTGAGCATCTAACAGGCCGGTTTATAGAGTTCCGGCCTGTTTTTTTTGGTTTTCATCCCGAACATCTTTTTCCCCGGTAAATTCCACAACAATGTTATGTAGAATATCTGACCCAGCAGCGGTCTGACCACTTGACAACCTGCCAGAATCTCAGGTATACGCTTAAGGATTCAGTTTTTTATAGTATTTTTTTCTGCTTTTTCGGAATTCGTAGACAATACGAACTCCGTCTCCATTCTAACCATGTGAGGACGCAATGAACATTCACGAGTATCAAGCTAAGGCGATTCTGCGCAATTTCGGAGTTCCGGTTCCGGAAGGGCATGTAGTCTACAACGGTAACTCGGCCCGCGACTGGGCCAGACGGCTGGGCGATGGCCCTTGGGCAGTCAAGGCTCAAATCCATGCTGGCGGGCGAGGCAAAGGTGGTGGAGTTAAGATCGCCAAGACTGCGGACGAAGTCAGGCAATATGCCAGAGATATGTTTGGCATGACCCTGGTGACCCACCAGACCGGCCCAGAAGGAAAAATTGTTAAGCGGGTTCTGGTTGAAGAAGGGAGCAATATTGCTGACGAATTCTATGTCTCCTTCCTCGTC
>JASJGU010000452.1:0-2716 GCA_033791385.1 Desulfuromusa sp. | reverse complement strand
GATTCCGCTTTGTGGTCTGATTCGCTGTACCATTCTTCTCTTAAATCCGCGAGGATATCTCGAGCCATTGGCAACCTCTTTATCTTTAAATTTTACGGCCAGATCTGTCTGCTCTTATGAATCCAAATGATAAACATGGTGTGGAGAAAAGAAAACAAATAATACAAATCAGATCGAAACACAGCAGAAACAGCCGCATAAAAATGCGCCAGCTACACTCATGGGGTGCTGGGGTACCCCAGCTCATTCCAGGAGTAGCAGGCATCACTGCTAAAATGTTCAAAACTTGACTCTATTTTCTTTAACGTATAGCATTATTTTGTGTAGACAATGAACTTTCATCCTGTGAGGTCTAAAATGCCGATCATATCAGTACAATTCAAAGACAAGATTATTGATAAATACCCGATGGAATCCGGTCAGACAATTACCATCGGACGGAAAGAATCAAACGACATTACTATCGACAACCTTGCTGTTTCCGGCATTCATGCCCGTATTGACTCGGTATCTGCCACATTTATCATCACGGACCTGCAAAGTACTAACGGAACGTTTGTCAATGAGCAACTGGTTTCGACCCATAATCTGAGAAATCAGGATATAATCATTATCGGCAAACACCAGTTACTATTCGATTCAACGGACATCGAACAGAAGCTTGATGCGGATTTTGGTGAAGACAACCTGGATCATCTGGAAGATAACGACGAATTTGACAAAACCCGTTACCTCGACACTGCCGAATATCGTGAACTTATTGAGAAAGCACGGGATGGGTTGATAAAAAAATAGTTAGAAAAACGATTTTAAATTCTTTTCCACACCTTTCATAATCATCTCCGGTGTGCTTTTCAGGAGTTCCCGTTCGAGTATCTGTAGTCGATAGTTGCCTGGATCAACAGCGACCCCTTCACTGACAAAATGACGTGCATTGTCAAAATCAAGTTTTCGAAAGGCGCTGTCTGCAAGGAGTGCATAACGGTCTCCGATTTTTCGAAATCCTTCCTGAATTATACTGTTATCGGCATCGATGGCCGCTATTTCACGATAATATTTAAGCGCACAATCATCAGCCGGCGTTGTCAGCATATTTTTCGACAATTTCTCTTCCGCACGCCTGGCAAGGTCTTTAATCAAGGCATTCCGTTCGGCTTCAAGACGTCCCTGAAGAGCCGCCAGCCTGCCCGAAGCAGGATAGACAGCCATCCCTTTTTCTACCAGCCTCATGGCTTCTGCATACTGTCTGCTGCTGATCGCACCTTCCGCCAGTTCTGCATATCTGTCAGAAATACGTCTATAACCATCTTGAACCCGTTGGTTTCCCGGATCAACTCTGTCGATTTCCTGATAATAAAAGAGCGCATTTGTACCGGCCGGAACTGATAAATTATCAATGGCTAAGGCGTTTTCTGCCTGTTTTGTCAAACGCTCAACAGTCTGCCTTTTCTGATGATCCGGACTCACGTTGGCAGCGGGCGTTACCGTTTTCGTAATCTTCGCCTCATCCCGGACGACCTGCCCGTTAGCCTCCTGATTGGCTCTCGCCACTTCTTTTTCAGGGTCAGTGTCATTGTTGAGAAAAATTAAAAAACTGAAAAGCAATAAAAACAGCAGAGCGATGCCCGGTAATACCCGTCCTCCATTGATTTCAAATCGTGATTTCTTCGGTTTTTGCACGGGAAGTGTAGCTTTTTCAGCCTTTTTGATGCCTGGTGAAAAAAATCTGGTTTTTTCGGTGTCATCTGCTGTTCGTGCCTCAAACTGTTTGGCAGCCTGAATTGCCTTGAGCCCATGTTCTTTTTCAATCTGATATTCCCGGCTGAACAGACTGAGCATAAATGTTTTCAATACTCGATGGTCGTACCCCATTGAAACATTGCCCAGACATTTCTCGATATCGAGCTGCATCTCTTCACAACTTTGATACCGATTTACGGGATCAACAGCCAGCGCCTTGTGGAGAATCCTATAGATGATCGGATCCAGACCCGGAACAATAGTTTCCAGGCGCTCGTAGTCAACGGTAATCGCTTTTCTGATCAGGACCGCTGTGTCTCCCGCATACATGCGCCTGCCGCTTAACATTTCATAGAGCAAAATCCCAATTGAAAAAATGTCGGAACGACAATCCAGGGCATCTCCTGCAAGCTGCTCAGGCGACATATAGGTAATTTTACCCTTAACGACACCTACCCGCGTCTTATTATCATGCATCTCTGTCTTGGCGATGCCAAAATCGATAATTTTAACTTTGCCGTCATAGGTGAGAAAAATGTTGTGAGGGGTCAAGTCCCGATGAATTATTTTAAGCGGCTTACCCTGTAGATCTGTCAGAGAATGAGCATAGCCCATAGCTTCGCAGATCTTCTGAGAAATCATCAGTGCAAATTCAGGACTGAATGATTTTTTGCTGTTACCAGTCTTAATAACATACTGGAGATCTTTGCCAAACAGATACTCCATGGCCATGAAGTAACGACCGTCAACCTCTCCAAAATCATAGATGGTGGCAATATTTTCGTGCTGGAGAAGTGCAGCCAGGCGGGCCTCACTGGTAAAGTGTTCAACGAGATCAGGTTCCTTTGCTACATGTCCGAACAGCTGTTTGATCACAATGAGCTTTTCAAAGCCTTTGTCACCAATAAGCTTGCCACGAAAGACCTCTGCCATTCCGCCGGTCCCCAGCAGATCAAGCAAAATATATTTACTACCC
>JASJGU010000451.1:0-2609 GCA_033791385.1 Desulfuromusa sp. | reverse complement strand
GTCTCAATCCCGACCAGACTGCTTTCACGTCAGATTTGCTGACCTGCAGATTGAAATAGCGGGTGACATGACGCAGCAGATAGTCAATCTCTTCATTAAGTGGGCGCGGATGTTCGGTCACCTCTGCCGGTTCATCTGTGGTTCCGACCAGGGCGTGGTTCTCCCAAGGAAGAACAAAGAGGACTCGTCCATCTTCCGTTTCTGGGATCATCAACCCGGTATCGGGCGGCGCAAAGCGCTTGTTCAGAATAATATGAATGCCGGTGCTGGCGGTAAGAATTTTGGGTGCATCCGGATTGTCCATCATCCTGATCTGATCGACAAACGGACCGGTGGCATTGATCACTCCCCGAGCTTTTAGCTGCCAGGTTTCTCCACTGAGCGAATCGGTCAGTTCTGCTCCGGATATTTTTCCATTGTCTTTTAGCAGCCCACTGACCGCAACATGATTGGTAATCACTGCACCATGTTGTTCTGCTGTCAGAGCGAGAGACAGTGCCATGCGGGCATCATGAAACTGGCCATCATAGTAAAGAACCCCAGCTTTAAGTCCTTCAGATTTTAGGCCTGGAAAGCGCTTCAGAGCTTCCTTGCGACTCAGCAGACGGCTGTGGCCGATATTTTGTTTGCCGGAGAGAATGTCATAAAATTTCAGACCAGCAAAAACATACGGCACATCAATCCATTTATACAGTGGTGTCACCAGTGCAAGCCGATTGGAAAGGTGCCGGGCATTTTTCAGTAAAAGCCCCCTTTCACGTAGGCCATCTTTAACCAGATTGTACTGCACCCGATCCAGTTTTTTAACCGCCATCTCCAGATAGCGAACACCACCATGAACCAGTTTGGTGCTGCGACTGCTGGTTCCTTCAGAAAAATCATTTTTTTCGATCAAAGCAACTTTTAAGCCACGTGTTGCTGCATCAAGGGCAATTCCGCAGCCTGTTGCACCACCACCAACAATAATTAAGTCAAAGAGGCTACCATCTTTTAGTTTTGCCAAGTTTTTCTGTCTTCCCATGTTGCCTCCTCATCTCAGTGTTTCGCTGAGTGGATATAAATCAGGGGCCAGGATAACAAACCTTAGCCGTCAATTAAAAATTCGTCCCTACCTTAATTTGTTTTCCTGTGGAGCGATCAAAAGGGGAAATATTGTCGGCAACATGCAGTGCGACATTTTTTTCCGCGAACAGAGCTACAATATGATCCGGTGGATAGCGGTCAGTGAACAGGGCATCGATTTGTTCAATGTCACCCAGGCGAACCATAGCATTTCGTTCGAACTTTGTGTGATCTGCGGCAAGAAAAACCTGCCGAGAGTTTTCGATAATCGCTTGGGCAACCCGTACTTCGTGGTAATCAAAGTCAAGTAGCGCACCGTCAGCATCAATGCCGGAGATACCAATGATGCCGAAATTTACCTTGAATTGGCGAATAAAATCGATGGTTGCTTCACCAGTGATACCGCCGTCTCGTTGACGGACGATTCCACCTGCTATAATGATTTCAAAGCTGGGGTTGCTGCGCAGGATGACAGCCACATTTAAATTGTTGGTAATTATTTTCAGACCGGTATGCTTCAGTAGTGCCTTAGCGATCTCTTCAGTCGTGGTACCGATATTGATAAATATGGAGGCTCGGTCAGGGATATGATTTGCGGTCATCTGGGCAATGCTACGTTTTGCTTCCAGATTCATGACTTGCCGGGTTGCGTACTCAACATTTTCAACACTTGACGAAAGCCCGGCTCCGCCGTGATGGCGGGTGAGCAATTGTCGATCACAGAGGGCATTGATATCGCGGCGAATTGTTTGTGGTGTGACATTGAAGTTTTGCGCTAAGGTTTCGATAGAGACAAAACCTTGCTGATGAACAAGGGTTAGAATTTCCTGTTGTCGTTGATTCATCCTGAATCCAACTCTTCTCGGAGATCAAAAGGTGTTTTTTTGTGCAATGACTATATATAGTCTGACATATCAAACTTTACTCGATATGCAACAGAAAATCTAATAAATTTCACAATCAAACATTGATGAATAATTTTGTCCTGTTATTGTTGGAATGTGAACGTGAATAGAAAATAAAGGAGGATTTTATGAGCGGAAGTCACATTCTTGCCATCGATCAGGGGACAACCAGCTCTAGAGCAATGATTTTTTCAGCAGTGGGAAACTGTGTTGCCATGGCACAGCAGGAATTTAAGCAACACTATCCCCGCGATGGGTGGGTTGAACATGATCCAGAAGAAATCTGGGCCTCGGTTGTTGAGGTCTGTCGTGAGGCGCTAGGACAAGCCTATGGTAAAGGTTTGGATGTTATTGGTATTGGTATCACTAACCAGCGCGAAACGACGCTTGTCTGGGATCGTCAAACGGGAACCCCCCTGTTTAATGCCATCGTCTGGCAGGATCGCCGGACGGCTGACTTATGTGACCAACTGAAAAAGGAGGGGCGTGAAGAGTTGGTCAGTGAACGTACGGGTCTGTTGCTTGATCCTTACTTTTCGGCGACAAAACTTCGCTGGATCCTTGATCACGTTGATGGTGCCAGAGCGAGAGCAGAAGCAGGACAGCTCGCCTTCGGGACGATCGACACTTTTCTCCTTTGGC
>JASJGU010000450.1:0-3408 GCA_033791385.1 Desulfuromusa sp. | reverse complement strand
TATCTTAAAAAAAATACATATTTCAAGTTCCCGCGCATTTTTTCTGGAAAATGTCGTATTTTGGTACCTGACCCCGGTTTTTTGCACTTCCGTACTTTCTTGATTATATCTGCCACCTGATGTACAATATATACAAAACGTACAACAAGGGGATTGACATGCATGAAACATATACCACTGCAGAAGCCAGAAAACGGTTTGCGGATCTTGTTAATAAAGTTGCCTATGGCAAAGAACAGATCGTTCTGACGAGAAGAGGGCAGGAAATCGCGGCACTGATTTCCATAGAGGAACTTACATTGCTTCAGCACATTGAAGATCACCTCGACATAGAAGATGCAAACAAAGCACTTTCTGATTCCGGTGACAATATAGGCGCTGAAGAATTCTGGGAAAAAGTAGGTTTAAGGTAAATGGTTTATACTATCCAGTTTCGGCCATCTGTTTGGAAAGATATTAAACGCTTTCCCAAACGAGATCTGGTAAAGATAAAGAAGAGAATAGAGGAGCTCAGTTTAAATTTGCCAGACCTCTCATCTACAAAGATGCAAGGAAACAACACGTTCCATAAAATTCGATCAAGTGATTATAGAATTGTCTACCAAATTCATGATGACAAACTCATTATGCTGATCATTAAAATTGGCCGCAAGAATGATATTTACAAAAAGCTTTTTTGATTAATTTTTCACCTAATCAGAATTAATGCAAAGGGGATTGCAAATAATTGGGGTCTGACCCCAATTATTTACTCGCCTTGATTCATGGCCGTAACCGAAAATACGGGAGGCTTTGATGAAGATCTGCCAGATTTGCAGCCAGTCACTCGCCGAACAAATCAAGAGCTGTCCAAGCTGCGGCAGTGACGTGGCTGATGGGATTGAGTCCGTTGACAATTACCGGATTCTTGAAGTCGTCCATGAGGGTTATGCCTCTATTCTTTGTCGTGCCATCCGGGAAGAAGATGAAACGCCGGTGGCGCTGCGGCTGTTTACCAGCGAATCCGGTGTCAACGAGACCGTCGCAGAGCGGCTCAAGAAGGAACTGGAAGCGCTGCAAAAACTCCCGGAAGAGTGGTTTGTCCAGCATCACTCGATTCAGCAATCATCTGATGGTATGTGGTACCGGGTCAGTGAATGGCTTGATGCTGAGAGCTGGGGAGACCTGCTCAGTTCCGGCAGGCTCCAGGACCCCGAAGTCGCCTACGATCTTTTTGGGCGGCTTGCCGCTATCCTTGACGGCCTGCACCAGTCGGGCCATTTTATCCCGCACCTCATCCTCAATGATATCCTGGTCATCAAAGGTGAACCGGGGCGCATTGATGTGAAGGTCGATTACAAGCTCTCGCGATTCCTAGATCCGAAACGTGCTCAGCCGGGGCCAATGCTGCAGAACCTGCTGGTCTGTCACCCCGATATCGTCGAAAATCGACCGCTGAACTTTAAGAGCGACATCTGGTCACTGGGGCGCATATTTGCCCAAGTCCTGTCTGGGGACCTTGATTTGTGTGACCCGTACCCAATCGTAACATCAGAAGATTTTCCCAAGGAAATCGGTGTACTGATTCGATCAATGCTGTTGGACGATCCGGACATGCGTCCCCGGTCCATGGCTGAAATAGCCGAAGCGCTCAAACGCATCAGTGAAAAAGTTCCAGAGGCTGTAACGGAGCCGGTTGTTGAAACCGTTGGCCAGATCAGGCGGCTGAAAAAGGCGGTCGTCATCATCTCCATTGTTTTTGGGGTATTGGTTGCAGCAGGCGGCCTGGTTTTATATCAGTTTAACCGGAAAGCTGCAAATGTCGAGACGGCAATGGCCGAATATGCCGACCAATATGCTGGTTCGGTGGCCTTTGTCATGGTTGAGTATACGGTCAAGGTCGATAATATGACCGTTTATCGTCAGCGTACCGAGGGCACCGCTTTCCTGGTCGATTCTGCAGGCTATCTCCTGACAAACCGTCATGTTGCCTGCCCGTGGCTTGAAGATGAGGGGTTGTTTCCATTTGTCGAGCGTATCCGTGCCGCTGGAAAGACTCCACGGTTCAATTACCAGATGTATCTCTGGTTTGAAGGCGATACCGCCTTCAACCGCTTGTATGGTCTTGGGTCGGGTGGCGAGCTCGAAGATATTTACGATATTGCCTCCGCCCACAGCCGCGGTGGACAACCCGATATAAAGATAGCAGGTGTTGCCAAGGCACCCACCCTTACTGGTCAGAGGATCAGGGCACCGCTCCGCGACGATTTTGCCGTGCTCAAGATAAATCAAGGACCCCGTGGACTGCTGCCGCTGCCGCTTGATAAGAACCTGGACACCAGCAACCTTAAGCGATTGTCACCGGTTATTGCCCTTGGCTTTCCGCTGGGCAGTCGCACCCAGGAAGACACCATAAATGTAAGCGTCACCAGGGGACATATCCGTCGAACCTTTGAAAACTTTTTTCAGGTAGACACCTCTATTTACCGCGGGAACAGCGGTGGACCGATTATTGACAGCGAAGGCAAGGTCATCGGTATCGCCTCTGCTGTTGCCACCGATATGGCCGTGGCACCGATGCCGGTTATCACTCCACTTTCTGACATTGGGTTGGTACTGCCCGTCACCAAGGCCGCCGTTTTTATCGACGAGTTGAAAAATGGTCAGTATAAATGGAACGGGGTCATCGATTTTTCAGTTGCTTCAAAAATCGATGCAATTAAAGAAGCAGCGGCAAACGGAAACTGGGTTAAGGCGCTGGAGTTGTCGAACCAGAGTCTTGAGGAGAGCAACGATCCATTTCTTTTGACAACAGCGGCGATGATCCATTTCTGTACCGGAGATCCTGACGGTGCCGCTGAGTTATTTGACAAGTCACTGTCAATCGATGCGGAAAACGACCAGGCGCACCTGATGCATTACCTGACAAATCGTTATCAGGGCCGTGGACTTCGAAATACTCACCTGCGCCACCTGATTAATCTGAACTGGCGATCAAGTGGAGAGTTCTACGGTTATCTCGCCAAAATACTTTCAGCAGCAGTGGATACGAAGATCGCGCTCACAGGCTGGAACAGCCCTGGAGAAAAAGGGTGGCTCCTCTATATCGTCGGTTTGCTCGAACTTGACAAGGCTCGAACGGAAGAAGCCCGTGCGCTCTTCAAGGAAGCTGCTCTTGTTTCGGATAGAGATGAATGGTCATTTTACCTGGCGCTCTCAGAGCTGGATCGACTCGCCCAATTGCAGGTTGACGGTGAGGCCCAAATGCAGCAGTTCAGAGTGCAGCTCGATGTAATTGAACATGCAAGACTTGAGCGGCACGCGCAGACAGCAGTATTGATCACCCGCCTACAGCAGGCTGCAGGGGATCCGACAGCGCAAAGAGACCTGATCCTTGAAATACTGGCTATCGAGCCTGAAAACAGATAC
>JASJGU010000449.1:0-22069 GCA_033791385.1 Desulfuromusa sp. | reverse complement strand
TTAATCCGATTCGCCTTGTAGGGAAGGTTTTCCGGAACAACTTAGAATTGTTCCGGAAAACCCTTTAACAGGCTGTTGAAAAACTATCTACGTTGCAACTGCGGCGTTAAAAATAGCCTAAAAATGCTGATTTCCGGTATGTAAACTGTGCTTTCTCGGCCATTTTCGCCTTGCATTTGCTGCCTCGAAAACGTTTTTCAACACCCTGATACAAGTTAGCAAAACAACAATTATTGATGAGGAGCGAATAATGGCACGAGCAACCTTTGCCGGCGGATGTTTCTGGGGGGTAGAAGAAGCCTTCAGAACCCTGAATGGTGTGATTAAAACTGCGGTTGGTTATATGGGTGGAACGACAGAGAACCCAAATTATGAACTGGTTTGTACTGGTCAAACCGGTCATGCTGAAGTTGTGGAGATTGAATTTAATCCGGCCGTTATCAGCTATCAACAATTACTGGAACTTTTCTGGGCTGCGCATAATCCAACCAGCTTAAATTTTCAGGGTGTAGATCATGGAACTCAGTACCGCTCGGCTATTTTTTATCATAGTGATGAGCAGCACCAACAAGCTGAAGAATCAAAATCTGCCCTTGATGCCTCGGGGAGTCATTTGGTGCCAGTTGTGACAGAAATCACCCCAGCCGGACCGTTCTGGCGAGCAGAAGAATACCATCAGCAATATTTCATGAAACAAAAGCCCGATTTTATGCTGTAGTTGTCTGGAGATGTCTTGACGATCTTTTCGCTCCGATTCTTAACCCAAATACGTCTTTCAAATGTGCTTCAAACTGGTGCATTCTTGTTGTTTCTGGCGGGGTGTTATCTCGGTTTGATGCAGGGTGCAGAAAGCCTTGGCTATCACTGGCAGTGGAACCGGGTGCCCCGTTATCTGATCAAAAGCTCCACTGACGGTTGGCAGTTTGGACCATTGTTGCAAGGCTTGTGGTTGACGTTGGGGATAACCCTGGTCAGTCTTTGCCTGTCGATGACAATCGGGCTGGTGTCGGCATTGATGCGGTTATCAAGTAGTCCAATGGCTCGGGGAATTTCGTTGGCCTATCTTGAGCTTATTCGTAACACTCCATTACTCATACAAATTTTTATTATTTATTTTGTATTCGCCCCAATTCTGGATCTTGGTCGATTTACGTCAGCAATTGTGGCTCTTAGTTTATTTGAGGGTGCTTATGCCGCAGAAATTATTCGTGCCGGGATTTTAGCGATACCGGCAGGGCAATGGGAAGCCTCCGCTTCGTTAGGGATGTCACGTGGCAAGAGCTATCGCTATATTATCCTTCCCCAAGCCCTGCGGCAGATGATTCCACCGCTGACCAGCCAGGGAATTTCTCTGGTTAAAGATTCTGCTTTGGTTTCAACAATTGCAATTTATGATTTGACCATGCAGGGGCAGCAGATTATTGCTGAAACCTTTTTGTCTTTTGAGATCTGGTTTGTTGTCGCAGCAATTTACCTGATAGTCACAATGTTGCTGTCAATTCTGGTAAAATATCTTGAGTATCGATTGGTTGAGTATGAAAACTGAAAAAAGCGGAAGGAGAAACTAATGTATAAATGGATTGGTTTGGCTCTGTTATTGGTATTGACGATTCTGATCACCCCTGTTTGGGCGGAAAATGTACGACAGGATTTGATCAAAGAGGGGACTCTTGAGCAGGTTATATCAAAGAATAAACTGCGGATCGGGTTTTCAACTTTTGTTCCCTGGGCGATGAAAGATAAAAAAGGGGCTTATACCGGTTACGAAATAGAAGTAGCCAAACAGTTGGCGGAGGATATGGGTGTTGAGGCGGTATTTATCCCGACCAAGTGGTCGGGGATCATTCCAGCACTGCTGACTGGCAAGTTTGATATTATTATCGGTGGGATGGGAATTACTCCAGGGCGGAACCTTAAAGTCAATTTCACTGACCCATATGAATTTTCCGGGATGTCAATTGTTGCAAACAGCAAACTTGCTGCCGGAAGTACCGGGATGGCTGACTTTAATAGTCCCGACGTTACAATCGTGGCACGGATAGGGACCACCGCTGCGACGGCGGCAAAAAAGTATCTGCCTCAAGCGAAACTTCGTTTATTTGACGATGAAGGGCAGGCACTTCAAGAGGTTCTTAATCAGCGTGCTGCCGCGATGGTTTCATCGCAGCCATTTCCCGAATTTCAGACCCTGAAATATGTTGGCAAACTTTTTTTGCCGCTGGCGGGAAAAACCTTTACCAAAGAACCAATAGGATTCGCTATTCGTAAGGGAGATGTCGATTTCCTGAATTTCTTGAATAACTGGATTCGGGTGAAAAATGCTGATGGCTGGCTGCAAGACCGCTACGATTATTGGTTTACCACTCAGGATTGGAAAAGCCAGCTTGAATAGCACTGTTGTTATTTGAAGGAGTTTAACTTTTGTTATCACGCCACCAATTTCGCTGGGGTCGAGTCGATATAGCCTTGTTGTTACTGTTGCTCAGTGCTGTCGCTTACCTTGGCTATCGGATCAATATCGGTCTGGAATATCAGTGGAATTGGCAGGTTATCCCACAGTATCTACTGCGGCATGATCCGGTTGATGGCTGGGTCCCGAACCTGTTACTGCTTGGTTTGCTGACAACGATTCGTTTAAGTTTTTGGAGTCTGTTACTGGCAATACCCATTGGGTTGATTGCCGGTTTGTTGCGAACCAGCCTACATTTGTTTAATCGGTTGGTCGGCAGTACTTATGTCACCCTGTTGCGAAATTTGCCGCCGCTGGTTCTCGTCTTTATTTTTTACTTTTTTATCAGTGACCAAATTCTCCCCTATTTAAATATCGCTGAGAAAATGGCCACGGCACCAGAATGGCTGCAGAGAATGTTGCAGCTTTTTGTGGCCCCGCCGAATCAGTTAGAAGCTTTTATCGCTGCAGTGATAACCTTGGCTCTGTTTGAAGGTGCCTATATCGGTGAAATCGTGCGAGCAGGAATCAACAGCATTGAAACCGGGCAGTGGGAAGCGGCCAGAGCATTAGGAATGCGGCGCTGGCAGTTACTTCATGAGGTTGTTCTACCCCAGGCTTTTCAGCGGATGATTCCGCCATTGGCAGGTCAGGCGATATCAACCATAAAAGATTCGGCAATCGTTTCGGTGATCTCTATTCAGGAATTGACCTTCCAGGGAATGGAGCTGATGGCGGCAACTTACCTGACATTTGAAGTTTGGATCAGCATAACCGTGCTCTATTTCCTATTAACTTATAGCTGTTCCTGGTTGGCTGGTCGTTTGGAGCTGCGGTTTCGTAGGGCGTATAACTAGGGTAAGCTATTCTTCTGATTT
The DNA here is from genome assembly GCA_033791385.1 of Desulfuromusa sp. Classification (GTDB taxonomy): domain Bacteria; phylum Desulfobacterota; class Desulfuromonadia; order Desulfuromonadales; family Geopsychrobacteraceae; genus Desulfuromusa. Next base: position 18,742 of record JASJGU010000449.1, on the reverse strand, counting down.
TTTTTGCGAGATAATCATGGGTAAGTGCAATAATATTATTTGTGTGTTGATTTTCCTGATTGTCGGTTGTGCTCCCTTGCTCCCCAATTTTGAGGAACCAACCGTTAATCTTACCAGCTTCAGAGTTTTGCCCAGCGATAACAGTATTGTGCCGACCTTTGAAATCGGCTTGCACGTCACTAATCCAAATCGAATGGCTCTCAAACTGCAAGGGCTCTCTTACAATGTGGAGTTGGAGGGACATCGAGTCCTCAGTGGTGTTTCCAATCAACTTCCGGTGATCGAGGCTTATGCTGAGGGGGATGTCCTGCTGCAGGCCCAGCCTGATTTGTTCAGTACGATCAGCTTATTCACCGATTTGCTGAATCAGCCACGTGATAAATTTACTTTTAACCTTGAAGCGCTTCTCGATGTTGGCGGGTTGCTGCCAAAAATTCGGATCCAAAAAGCTGGAGAGCTTTCACTGGCTGGTGCAAAAAATTAAAGCAAGACCCACTGTTTTGCTGCAGTAAGATCGGAGAAAAATTTAATGGTCGGAAAAGATTGATTGGCGGTCTGGCTATGAAGCTCAGCAGCTAAAGTTCTACAGTCTCCCTGTATAACAAAGGCACATTTACCTCCTCCCAACTTCTCTGCATCAAATTCAATGATCGACTGGATCATTTTGACCTCTGCAAAGGTCATTTTTTTAAGGTCAAGATACTGGTGATCAATAATCAGCGCGGTTCCCTTGATCCACTTGGAGGAAGCCAGTAAATCTTTCAGCAGTTTGTAAAAATCCTCTACAACAGCAAATTCACCTGTTTTGATCAAAACGTAGTCGGGTATATGTGAGAAATCAAAATTGTATTTCATCTGTATCTCGCAGGGGTTGAATAAAAAAGGGGCCTCTCGATTTCCGAAAGACCCCTTGATCATACCAATTCTAAAAGGTTTATTCTAGTCAGCCAGGACAAACTTACCGTTCTTCACCTGCACCATCACCATTGAATTGACGTCCAGACCATTATGATCTTCGGCAGTGATGTTGTAGGTCCCAGAAATGCCGACATAGCTTTTTGTACCTTCAATCCCTGTCCGCAGGGCTTCAGGGTCGGTCCCCACTTTTTTAATGGCATCTGCGACAATCATGATGGCATCCCAGGCATAACCGGAGTGAGTATTGATCGGGAACTGTTTGTCATAGCCCTTCTCTTTATAGAGCTTGATGAATTCCTGAATCACCGGTTTCTGTGGGTCATTGTCTGATAGTTCATCTACAATCATCAGTTTTGTCGCCGGCATCCGGTCACCTTCACTGGCAGCACCGGCTAATTCAATGTACTTGGGATCAGGCAGACCATGACATTGGAACAACGGTAGATCGATACCAAGCTGAACTTTATTTTTGGCGATAATTGATCCGGCCGGACCGATGGTCCAGACCAGTAGCGCTTGTGGGTTACTGTTTTTGACTTTTGTCAGTTGGGCAGTCATATCGGTATCGCGGGTGCCGAAAGATTCACGGGCAACAATTTCAATGCCGTATTTAGGCGCCAGTTTGTCCATCCAGCGTGCACCGTCCTTACCGAACCCGTCAGCGGCAGAAAGCAGGGCAACTTTGGTCAAGCCCTTTTCCTTGAGATAGATAAACATCCGTTCAACAGCAATGCTGGAACGTTGGGGAGATTTAAAGACCCATTTATAGGGGCCAAATTTTCCACCCATGATGACCGGATCACCACCAACGGTCATAAAGATCGGGGTTTTCCCTGTATCAACAACCTTTTTTACGTTCATCCCGGTGTCGGTGAGGGTTGGACCGATAATCGCGACGACCTTATCTTTATAAATAAATTTTTTCGCAATTGACGCCGTTTTGGCTGGATCGGCCTCGGTGTCGGCAATTGTCAGCTCCAGCATCTTGCCGTTGATACCCCCTTCGGAGTTGATTTTATCAACGACCATCTCAGCAACCAGTTTGGTTGGGGTACCGATAAAGGCGGCACGACCTGACAGGTCAAAAAATGCACCCAGCTTGATAGTATCGGTAGCCATAGACGAAGAGGCCATAAGCATCAAACAGGCGATCAGTCCCAAGGTTTTCTTCATTGATATCTCTCCTTTTTAATAAATTGTTTCGTTCAATTTACTATGAATTAAATGGTGATAAAACACGGGAGATAATATTCTCCTTAGTGTGTCAGGCAGTTCCGGAGGCAAAAAAAGCGTTGACTTCTTGTTTTCATGTACTATTGTACTAGTACATGAAAACAAATATAAAATACATTGCTCACTTAGTCAATCATTTGCTTGCACAGAAGTCTTCACCGGAGATGGAAAAGGCTCTCAATGACCTGTTGACGGCCAGTGAGCTTGATGATGTGGCAAAGCGGTTGCAGATTTTTGAAATGCTGGCAGAGGGAGTGCCGCAACGGCAAATTGCGGAGAGACTTGGTGTCGGGATCGCCACAGTCTCGCGCGGCTCCAACGTTTTGAAAAAAATATGATAAACGTTAGATAAGCTGCCTTGAATGCAGGGAGGTTTAATGCATTGACCCTTTGGGGCCAAGTTTAAACTGTTTCGGTGAAGTATTATCTCTGATAACAGAAAATAATCTCTGCTTAGTATAACCATATCTGACAGTTATGGTTATATTTGCGCGGGTCAGAATTAGATTGACGTTCAGCAGCGCTGTGCAATGACTCGGGAAATTTTTGCAGGCAACCCCCAATACCCTCCATGCTATTTCCTGGTTCACAGACAGTATCGGCGATCAGGAGTATAACCTTGGATTGTCCAGGCGCCGCGTTGAAGGTTTCATCTTGTTTCAACACGCTGGTAAAAACCATGGACTTTAGTCCAAGATTTGCAGTTGTTATTTCTGTTTCCTTCTCCCTGAGGGAGAAGGTGGCGCGAAGCGTCGGGTGAGGGAAAATATTATTTTTGTCCGGCGCTGCTAGCCACCGAACAATGGCATATTCAGTCAGGGGTTGACTTGGTCAGAAAGGCTGCTATCGTTTTTAGCATGGTTGCGCTTAACTGCTATCTGCCCGATATGACTGAGAGAAGCGGAGCCTGGAAAGGCATGCTCAAGTTGGGCGTTTCAGAAAACACCGCAGGAGAAAGGTAAGACACGATGTTGCTCAATTTCGCCATAGCGAGCCTTATGGTTGTGCTCACAACCGTCATCCACGCCGGAGGGATGGTGCTGATGATGCATAATGTCAAACGACAAGGGCGTAAGCCGTTATTGCCATGGCCATGGTTGTACAGCTCGCGTATCTACTGGATTTCCAGCATTATTCTCATGATGTTTATTGTTGCACTGCTTGAGATCCTGGTTTGGGCTGCCCTCTATATGGGTTTGGGTGCGATCGAGGGCCTGGAGCCAGCTCTCTACTTTTCAACAGTTACTTTCACGACGCTGGGTTATGGCGATATCGTGCTTGATGAATCTTGGCGGCTGCTTGCCGCCTTCGAGGCGGCGAACGGAATTATCATGTTTGGCTGGACGACCGCAATCGTTGTTGCCGCCGTCCATCGGGTCTATGTTTCGGATCATTTTAGGGACAAAGAAGAGCCTGTGACCCTTTTACCTGAGGCCTGAGCTGCACTAAAAAAGGGACAGTAGCAGAACGAAATATTGGCCCTGAGACACACCCCAGCATATACAGGAACAATTTAAACATGTTTTTTATGTTACCCCTGGTAGAGTTCTTTGAGGTGACCAAAACCGGTCGGTACCGGTTGAGATGGCCAGAATACCTCAGTCATGTCATGAGAAAGATGAGACCCCATTTCTAAAAACATCAAAGGAGAATAAATCAATGATGCAAACCAGATATCCCAAGTTTGGACGATCCTTTAGGATGGTATTCGCGTTATTGGCGATTGTCCTGACGCTTGGAATCACCCCGGTGCTGGCTGCTGTTGTTGTACCGACGACAACCGCTACGGAGCAGGATCCGGAAGCCAAAGCGATCCTGATGAAAATGGCTGAGTTTATGGCCAATGTACCGGTTTTCAGTGTAACCCTCCGCAGTGGCTACGATGCCATTCAGGAAGACGGGCAATATATCGAGTTTGGCGAAAAACGTCAGATTCTACTGCAACGTCCCGATCGGCTGCGTATTGATAATGAGCGCAGCAACGGCGAGCGGGGGCTGCTGCTGTTCGACGGCAAGAAAATCACCGCCTTCAATGCGGATGATAACGTTTACACGCAGGTCGAAAAGTCCGGGACGGTGGTCGATCTGGCGGTGGTAGCCGAGGCGGTGGTGGTTTTTCGCGCAGCAGCGCCGCCAAGGGCGGTAGATTCAACTTCAAAGTGCACCACGTCACAACGTTCGACGCAGTCAGCAACGAGGAAGACGGGTACCACCCAGCGTCAGGCACAGCGTCAGGATGCCTCCGGCAAAAATCAGAGGGACCGCGAAGACGGACGTAACGAAAATCGTGAAGACTGGCAGGATCACCAGAATGAAAACCGTGAAGACCGGCAGGACTTTGCCGATGATCAGTGGGATGACCATTACAATGACCACTACTATCATGGCAATGACGTCGCCGTGGCGTTTGTCGTCGGGACTTCTGTGGGTGCGGCAGCCGGGGCATCAGCGTCCTCTTCAACAACTTACGTGACGACACTCCCCTGTACCGGGACGGCGGTGATCGTTAATGGAGCGTCCTACTACAGCTGTGGAACCACCTGGTACACCCGTGGCAATCAGGGTGGCACTGTTGTCTACATGATCAGCAGTGCGCCAGCCGGGTACTAAAAGATCGGGCTGAGCCTGACAACGCAGCAAATCGTTTTCGCCAGTGTTTCGGCAAGTTGTGTAACTACTTTTTTTTGTATATAATCTATCAGAACAGCTCACAAATGCCAGGCCATTGCTCATTGCGACGCTCGCAGTGAACACTGGCCCGGCATTATAGTTTGCTAAGTCTGATGAACACCTCAAACCAAGGAGAACGCTTATGTCCCAGATTGAACAGCTATTGGCCAATGCCGCACAAGCTATGGGAGTATCTATCGATGACCTGCGTGCGATTACCGAGCAGGGCGAAGAAAAAAGCTATGCTGCCGGAGAATATCTCTTCCACGAATCGACGCCACGCCTCTGGGCCGGTTGGGTGGAAGAGGGCGAAATTGAGATTGTCTGTGGACCCCAGGGGACGGTGACCCACCTCTCGACATTGGGGCTGGGCGCCATGGTTGCCGAAGGTGCACTCATGGATGATACACCTCACTCAACCAGCGCCTTTACCCGCAAGGGTGTAACCGTATTGCAGATCCCCCAGTCGGTCTGGCAAGACGTTCGGGAAAACAAGCCAGATATTTTCTACCGGATCGTTGCCCGGGTCGCGCAGCGCCAGTCAGAAAGGTTGCGCTATGCAGCTGATCAACTCGCCGGTAAGGCCGGTCCAGCCGTCGAGATGACAGCAGTCCGGCGCGAACACGACTCCCTCGGCGAACGCGATGTGCCGATCTCTGCCTATTACGGCGTGCAGACCTTGCGGGCCAAGGAGAATTTCGCCATTTCCGGTTTGCCGCTGATGAACTTCAAGCACTTAGTCGATGCCTTGGCCTTTGTCAAGAAAGGCGCAGCCCAGGCGAACTGCGAACTGGGGGTTTTGGCCAAAGAAAAGATGGTGGCCATCTGCGCCGCCTGTGACGAAATCCTGGCCGGGAAACTCCATGAGCATTTCGTGGTGGACATGATTCAAGGCGGGGCTGGGACCTCCACCAACATGGCGGCCAATGAGGTGATCGCCAACCGGGCGTTGGAACTCATGGGACACAACAAAGGGGAATACCAGTTCCTGCACCCGAACGACGATGTCAACTGTTCTCAGTCGACCAACGATGCCTATCCCACCGCGATCAAAGTGGCGGTCTATTTTGCGATTCAGGACACCCTGGGTGGTCTGGGCGAGCTCAAGGCGGCCCTGGAGGCGAAGGGGCAGGAATTCTCCCAGGTTATCAAGATGGGGCGCACCGAAAACCAGGACGCCGTGCCCATGACGCTCGGCCAAGAGTTCGGAGCCTATGCCTACTCCATTGGCACGGCCATGCACAGCATGCAGGTTGCCGCCGACGGACTGTTGGAAATCAATATGGGCGCGACCGCCATTGGCACTGGCATTAACAGCCCGCCCGGCTATGCTGACCTGGTCACGGAAAAACTGTCCCAGGTCTGTGGTTTGCCGTTGCGCAAAGCCGCTAACATGGTGCAAGGCACCCAGGATGCGGGTGGTTTTGTGCAGATGTCCGGAAACATGAAACGTGCTGCAGTACAGCTGTCCAAGATCTGCAACGACCTGCGCTGGCTCTCTTCCGGGCCGCGCTGTGGCCTGTATGAGATCCGTCTGCCGCCGATGCAGCCCGGATCATCGATCATGCCGGGCAAAGTCAACCCGGTCATCCCGGAGATGGTCAGCCAGGTCTGTTTCACCATCATCGGCTACGACGTCACCGTCTCCATGGCCGCCGAAGCTGGCGATCTGGAACTCAACATGGCCGAGCCGATTATGGCCTATTGCCTGCTCCATGGTCTGATGATTCTGCGCAACGCCAGCATCACCCTGACCAGTCGCTGTATCGTCGGCATCGAAGCCAACGTCGAGCGCTGCCTTGAGTATGTACAGAACAGCATCGGTCTGGTCACAGCACTCAACCCGGTGCTCGGTTACGAAAAATCGGCAGCAATCGCCAAAGAGGCGCTGAAAACCGGTGGCAGTGTTTATGATCTGGTGCTGGAGAAGGGTTGGTTGACCAAGGATGAGCTGGATGACCTGCTCAAGCCGGAGAACATGACCCAACCGCGGAACGTGTCAAAATAAGCTCTGTGCGACAGGGGGAGAGTTATCTCCCCCTGATGACATTTTTTAGCCTGAGACTGTTCGAACCATAACCATGAACACGCAGCCAAGAGGACAAAAGCATGAACGCGACATTTGCAAAGACATTCTGTTGGGGCCTTCTTTGTGGAATACTTCTGTTAACAGCCGGTACGCTGACTGAGAGTCAGGCTGCTGAGATTGGCGAATTCAAAGGTACCTGGGTTGCCAACGGTACCAGAAAGCCCTTTGCCTTTAGCGAGGACCGGAAAATCTACACCTTCGAAATTTCCGGCTATGTGAACCTGCAGACAGATCTTGGCAAGAAGAGCGACTACTGGTCAACCTGTGTCGGTTTCGCTGATACCGTGACCGGCATGACCGCCCGCTGCGTCTGGAAGGACCTCGACGGTCCGGAAATCTACATTACGCTGAAAAGCGATCGAATGCAGTCGGACGATCAGGTAACCGGAATCATTGTCGGCGGGACTGATCACCTCGAAGGGATCAGCGGTAATTTGTCATTCGCCTGGTTGACGGTCACTGTACAGAAGGAAGCGGGAGCAGAGTCAGTTACCGCCCAAACGCTGAACCTGAGCGGAACCTACCGGATGCCCTAGGAGCTGATTCCCGGCATTGCAGGACGATGCCTGAACTGAATGAGGAGAGTTAAAATGTGGATCGTTGAATTATTAGTCGTGTTGTTCTTTATCTGGCTGGGCGCTCGTATGGGGAGCATCGGCATCGGTTTTGCCGGCGGTTTTGGTGTCTTGGTCCTCGGTTTTGTCTTCGGTCTGAAGCCGGGGAGCATTCCGGTGGACGTTATCCTCATCATCATGGGGGTCATCTCCGCGATCGCGGCAATGCAGGTGGCCGGAGGGCTCGACTACCTGGTGCAAATCGCGACCAAAATCCTCAAAAGCAACCCCAAATACATTACGTTTCTGGCACCAATGGTCACTTACACCATGACTGTGTTTGCCGGGACCGGGCACACCGCATTCTCAACCCTGCCGGTGATCGCAGAAGTAGCCAAGCGGGCCGGGATCAGGCCATCACGGCCGCTTTCCATTGCCACCGTAGGCGCACAGATCGGCATCACTGCCTCACCGATTTCCGCAGCGGTGGTCTTTTTTTCCAGTGAACTGGAAAAATACGGCGTCGATTATGTCCAACTGTTGATGATTGCCATCCCGAGTAGTTTTCTCGCCGTCATGTTCGGCGCCTTCATCGCCAATTTTTTGGGCAAAGATTTGAAAGACGATCCGGTCTACCAGGATCGTCTGGCCAAAGGGCTGGTGAAGATGGATACTGAAGATGATCAACAAGTGGAGATTACGCCGGAAGCCAAACGGTCGGTTCTGATCTTCGGCATCAGTATTCTCGCCGTGGTTTCTTATGCCATGGCCATCAGTTCCACCTTCAACCTGATCGAGAACCCGATTCTCGAGCGTGATCATGCGATTATCACCTTCATGCTGGGCGCAGCGACGCTGATCACACTGTTCTGTAAAGTTGAAGCCAAGAACATTCTCAATGCGGCAACCTTCAAATCAGGGATGAGCGCCTGCATCTGTGTTCTCGGCGTTGCCTGGCTTGGTACGACTTTTGTCACCGCCCATATGGAAGAGATTAACGTTTTTGCTGGCGCCTTGCTCGCAGCGCACCCATGGTTGCTGGCCGTGGTGCTCTTTTTCGCCTCCATGCTGCTCTACTCGCAAGCGGCAACCACCAAGGCGTTGATGCCGGCCGCACTGGCCCTCGGTGTCAGCCCGCTAGCGGCCATCGCTGCCTTCGCTTCGGTCAGTGCCCTGTTTATTCTGCCGACCTATCCGACCCTACTGGCAGCCGTTGAATTTGATGATACCGGCTCAACCCGGGTCGGCAAATACGTCTTTGACCATCCTTTCCTGATCCCCGGCGTCTGTACCATTGTCTGTGCCGTGGCCTTGGGGTTCTTATTCGGTGGGCTGATCCTGTAAGGGAGAGCTCGACCCAAAGATATTATTTATCTGATTTTATACGGGATAAGGGAGGTAATAACATGAGACGTGTTTCCTACAATTTACTGCTTGGTATCATGGCCATCGGGCTCTTGTTTGTTAATTCAGCTCAACCCGCCTCGGCCGCCAGTATTGAAGAGAAACTCGAGCGGCTTGAACAGCTCCTCCAGCAACAGCAGCAGCAGATCGAATCTCAATCCCGAACCATTGAACAATTAGAGGACAAGCTGGATACGCTGGCTGGATCAGCACCGGAGCCTGCCCGCGCGGCCGATCAACAAGTTGCTCAGTCGGACAAGCCCGTCGTTCAGTCCGGTAACGATAAGGTCAATGTCAAGTTGTACGGTCAACTCAACCGCGGTGTGCTGGTCGTTGATGACGGCGATAGTACCAATACCTACCAGGTGGACAACGCCAATTCCTCAACCCGCATCGGCTTGTTGGGCTCTGTCAAGCCTATTAAAGACTGGAGTATTGGTACCCGATTCGAGGTGGAGTTCCAATCAAACTCCAGCAGTGCAGTCAGCCAGGAGGAGAAAAGCGGGGTCGGCGGCAACAACTTTCATGAGCGCTGGGTCGATATTTTCATCAACTCTCGTTATGGGAAACTCTCACTGGGGCAGGGTGATACAGCGTCAAATAACACTTCAGAACTCGACCTTTCCGGAACAACAGTGGCCGGTTATTCTGATCCCAATGGAGTGGCCGGCGGCCAATTTTTCTATGACAACAGCACAAAGGATCTATCTTCAACAAAAGCCAAGGATGTGTTCAACAACTTGGATGGTCTCAGTCGTGATGATCGGATCCGTTACGACACCCCTGAATGGCACGGTCTGAAGCTGGCGACCTCGGCAATTTCAGGCGACGGTGGCGACGTGGCCTTGTTCTATACCTATAAAAACGATTCGTTCAATCTGGTAGCGGGCGCTGCTTATTCCAACCCTGGCAGCACATCTGATACAACTGACGATACGGTGAACGGGTCGGTGTCACTGTTGCATGTCAGCGGACTGAATCTGACCCTTGCTGGTGGTGTCCGTGAATTGCGGGCATCTGAGCGAGATGACCCGACCTTTTTCTACACCAAGCTGGGTTACAAACAATCCTTTTTCGAAATCGGCGAAACCGCACTTTCCCTCGATTATGGGACTAACGATGATGTCGAGATTGATGGTGATGAGGCAACAGCATTCGGAGCTCAATTAGTGCAATATCTTGAGCCGTGGGCAGCCGAATTTTACCTGAGTTATCGCAATTACGATCTGGATCGTTCTGGAAGTGACTTTGAAAGTATTAACGCTCTACTGTCCGGTCTTCGGGTCAAGTTTTGAACCGTTTTTGCTGTGATTATAGTCAATGAATATCTGCCCGGCGTCGGCCCTATTTCGATGAGTGTGCTTTGTATCATCCACTTTTACATGTACTCAGTACGAACTCTCTCGTTGCAGCGCTCGGGGCAAGGGTCAAGCTTTCTGGGGGAAATGTTGTCGAGGGCGGAAAACTGAGGAGTTTTAATGCCTTCGATTTTTACATAATGGTTTAGTAGAGAAGTCTGTTATATGTCACAGTTGATGTAATCATTTAATAGGGATCGGTTTAGATAGACAACGTAGCAATGAGGGTTTAACAAAATGAACCAAACGCACACACTCTTCAGGCATTTACATGCGAGCCTCACCCTGGGTTTTATTTTTCTTGTCGCACTGCTTTTGACTGCCTGTGAAAAGCCGGAAGTCAAAGTCACACCCCCCCCAGCTGAAGTTCAGGCGTTCAAGGTGGAACCGCAGACCGTTCCGGTTAAGGTGTCCTTTGTCGCTCAGGTAGAAAGTTCTCACCAGGTTGATATTGTGGCTCGGGTCAACGGCTTTCTTGAGAAGATCAAATATGTTGAAGGTTCCGTGGTCAAGCAGGGGCAGACCATGTTTCTGATGGACCAAAAGCCGTTTATCGCCCAAGTCGAAGCAGCGCGTGGTGGCCTGGCGAATTATGAAGCACAGTTATGGACGGCACAGGCCAACCTGAACCGGGTCAAGCCGTTGGCTGAACTCGATGCTGCCAGTAAAAGTGATCTTGACAATGCTATCGGATCGGTCAAGGCGGCCGAAGCGGCTGTTCACTCGGCTCGGGCACGTCTCGAAGATACAGAGCTCAACTTGAGCTACACCGTGATCAAGTCACCGGTGACCGGTATCAGCGGTGAAGCCCAGGTCCGCGAAGGTGCTTACTTGACGGCTGGTCCGGGCGGCTACCTGAGCTACGTAGCCCAAGTCGACCCGGTCTGGGTCAACTTCAGTATTTCGCAGAATCAATTAAGTGAAAAAGATGAGGCAATAGCTGCTGGCCGGCTCATCCCTCCGCCGAACCAGGAATACGGCGTCGACCTTGAACTCTCCGGAGGCGAGGCTTATCCCCACTCCGGGAAGCTCAGCTTTGTTGACCAGTCGTTCAATCGCGAGACTGGAACCTTTCTGGTGCGGGCCGAACTGCCTAACCCGGAGGACGGACTGCACCCAGGGATGTTCGTTAAGGCGACCCTCACCGGGGCAAATCGTCCGAACGCTCTGGCTGTTCCGCAGCGGGCTGTTCAGCAAACCTCCAACGGCCATGTTGTCTTCGTCGTCAGTGCTGAAGGGACTGCCGAGGTTCGCCCGGTCATCGTCGGCGCTTGGGTCGGCCAGGACTGGATCATCGAAAAGGGTCTGAACCCTGGTGAGCAGATCATTACCGACGGTTTTCAGCGCCTGGCGCCCGGCATGCCGGTTACGGTAACTGCTGCGGCTCCGACGTCCAAAGAAGCACAACCTACTGAAACAGCCGCTCCCGCGACGACCAACTAGACGAGGCCCATCATGGCAAGTTTTTTTATTGATCGGCCGGTCTTAGCTGCGGTCATCTCAATTGTGATTACTCTGGGCGGGCTTGTGGCGATGAAGGCGACCCCGATTGCCCAGTATCCGGATATCGCGCCCCCGACCGTGCAGGTCACCGCTATGTATCCCGGGGCAACTGCTGAAGTTATCGCCAACACCGTGGCTGCGCCGATCGAGGCTCAGGTCAACGGCGTCGATGATATGAGTTACATGCTCTCGACCAGTTCATCGTCTGGCAACATGACCCTGACCGTAACCTTCGATCCAGGGACTGATCCCGACCAGGCTCAGGTCAACGTACAAAACCGCGTCAGCCAGGCCAGCTCTCAGTTACCCTCGATTGTCGCCAAGCAGGGTGTCATCGTGCAGAAGCGTTCCAATGCCTTCATGATGGTCATCAGCTTCTACGCCGAGGATGACCGCTACGATCAGACCTACCTGGGTAACTACGTCAACCTCTACTTGCTCGACGCGATGAAGCGCATCCCCGGCGCTAACCTCTCCAGCATGATGCCGGCTCCGGATATCGCCATGCGCATTTGGCTCAAGCCTGATCGTCTGGCACAGATGGGGCTGACTGCCAATGACGTCTCTAATGTCATTGCGGGACAGAATCAGGCCTTTGGCGTCGGTCAGATTGGCCAAGTTCCGACCACGGAGGGGACCCAGCAAAACTTCGTCGTAACCTCTCAGGGGATGCTCACCGATCCGGCAGAATTCGACGAGATCATCCTACGTACCGATGCCAACGGCGTGGCCATCGTCCGTCTCAAAGATGTCGGCCATGCGGAGATCGGTTCTAAGGATTATTCCCTGCAGTCCAAGGTTAACGGCAAAACTGCTTCAAGCATTGTCGTCTACCAGCAACCCGGTGCCAATGCCATCGAGACTGCGAACAATGTTCGTGCTCTGATCGAAAAGGTCCAGCCAAGCTTTCCCGAGGGTCTCACCTACAAGATCGTGCTCGATACCAGCAAGTTCACCGAGGCTTCCATCACAAAAGTTATCCATACCTTCTTCGAAGCAGTCATTCTGGTGGTGCTGGTGGTCTTCCTCTTCTTGCAGAGCTTCCGTGCCACCATCATCCCGATTCTGGCCGTGCCGATTTGTATTGTCGGCACCTATATCGGTATCTATATGCTCGGCTTTTCTACCAACATGCTCACTCTGTTCGGCATGATTCTAGCGATAGGACTGGTGGTCGATGACGCCATCATCGTCGTCGAAAGCGTCGAGCACAGTATGGCAACGCTTGGTATGACGGCGAAGGAGGCGGCGGTGAAGGCGATGGAGGAGTTGGCCGGAGCCCTGATCGCTATCGTCATGGTGCTGGTCTCGGTCTTTCTTCCGATCGCCTTTCTCGGCGGCATGACCGGGACCCTCTACAAACAGTTTGCCATCACCATCGCCATCGCCATGGTGATCTCCGGTATTGTCGCGTTAACTCTCTCGCCGGCCCTGGCAGCCCGTGTTCTCAAGCCGGCTCACAAGGAGAAGAAAGGGTTCTTCAAATGGTTTGAAAGCGGCTTTACCTGGGTGACGAATGTCTATGTGGCCGGTGTGCGCTGGTTGCTCGGCCACAAGTTGATCGGTATGCTGATGTTCGGCGGGGTGCTGTTTGCTACGGTGACTCTCTTTGGTATCGTTCCGGGTAGTTTCGTCCCCGAGGAAGATCAGGGCTATATCTTCGTCGCCAGCATTATGCCCGATGCTGCAAGCATGGAGCGGACTGCGGCCGTCAGCGATCATGCGGTCAAGGTGCTGCTGGAGAATCCGGCGATGGACGCAATCACGCAAATCGACGGCTACAGCCTCATCGACAGCCAGCAGAAGACCAATACGGCAGTGATGTTCTCCGCGCTCAAACCTTACGATGAGCGCAAGGGTGAGGACGGGACGGCTTTTGCCGTGGTCGCCGATGCACGCAAGAAGATGACTGGCATCAAAGAGAGCATTCTCATCCCCCTGAACCCGCCATCGATCCCGGGACTGGGCACTACCGGCGGCTTCGAATTCTACATTCAGAGCATGGGCAGTGGTAGTCCGCAGGAGTTGGAGAAGGTGACCAAGGAGTTTATTGCCAAAGCCCGCGAGAATCAGCAACTGGCTGGTGTCTCGACGACCTTTTCGGCCTCGCAGCAGCAGCTCTATTTCGATCTCGATCGCGCCCGTGCGGAGATTCTCGGTGTCCCGGTTTCGGACGTCTACCAGACCCTGCAGGCCTATTTCGGTTCCTCTTACGTCTCGCAATTCGTCGAGTATGGTCGGATCTGGCAGGTGATTATTCAGGCTGAGCCAGAGTATCGCAATCAACCGGATGACTTTAACCAGATTTATGTGCGTTCGACCAATGGCAGTATGATTCCTCTCTCGTCCCTGGCCACGGTCCGCTATGTTGCCGGTCCCGGGCTGCTGCCGCGCTTTAATAACTTCCCGGCGGCCAAGCTGACTGGTAGTCAGGCTGCCGGTTATAGTTCCGGGCAGGCGATTACCGCTATGGAGACGATTGCCGCCGAAGCCTTGCCTGCTGGCTACGGTTTTTCCTGGGCTGGCCAGGCCTTCGAGGAGAAAAAGTCGGGCGGCACCTCAAGTTCCGCTTTCATCTTCGGTTTGATCATGGTTTTCCTGATTCTGGCCGCCCAGTATGAAAAATGGTCATTGCCGGTCGGCGTGGTCATGGCGGTTCCCTTTGCTATCTGTGGTGCTTTGCTATTTACCTGGATGCGTGGCCTGGAAAACGACGTCTATTTCCAGGTTGGCATGGTTACGCTGGTCGGCCTGGCGGCGAAAAACGCCATCCTGATCATCGAGTTCGCGACGGAGAACCTGCATAATGGGATGCCGGTGGAAGAAGCGGCCATCGAAGCGGCTCGCCTGCGCCTAAGACCAATCGTCATGACCTCGCTGGCTTTCATCCTCGGTTGTGTGCCGATGGCGATCGCTACCGGTGCCGGCGCCAACAGCCTGCGGGCGATTGGTACCGGGGTTATCGGCGGCATGCTTTCCTCGACCATCGTTGCTTCGTTCTTCGTGCCACTCTTCTTCGTGGTGCTGGAAAACGCCACCGGGCTGTTTAGCCGGAAAAAGAAAGCCGCTTTAGAGTCGGCCCCGCAACAAGGAGGTGACCATCATGCGTAATCTGCTGCTTGCCGGTCTTATCCTTCTGCTGCTCTGCTCCTGCACTATCGTTGGTCCCGATTATGTACGGCCGACGGTTGAAACGCCCGAATCGTGGACGGTTTCCTATGATACTGCCGCCGACCTGGTCAATACCGCCTGGTGGCAGCAGTTCAACGACCCGGTTCTTGACGAACTAATCACTACGGCACTGAATGAGAATCTTGACATCAAGGCCGCTACGGCCAGAGTCGATCAGTATCTCGGCCAGATGCGTACGACAAGATCCGAGTACTTCCCGCAAATCGGTGCTTCGGCAGGGGTTTTCCGGCAGAAGGATACCGAAAACGGCCTGATCCCTGGTAACAATGACGATTACAGCACCTACCAGGGAGAACTCAGTGCGTCCTGGGAGGTTGACCTTTGGGGGCGTGTCCGCCGTTTGAACGAATCCGCTCAAGCTGAACTTCTGGCTAGCGAAGCGGGCCGGCGGACTGTCCTGCTGACGCTGGTGAGTAATGTTGCCAGTAGCTATCTGACTCTGCGCGGCCTTGATCGCCAGTTGGAAATTGCCCGTGAGACCGAAAAGGCTTATGCCGAATCACTGCGCATCTTCCGTCTGCGGCACGACCATGGCACCGTTTCATTGGTCGAGGTCAGCCAGGTTGAATCAGAATACGAAAGTGCACGTGAGGCCATTCCACAGTTTGAAAGTCTGATTTCTCAACAGGAAAATTTGCTCTCCCTGCTGCTTGGCCACAACCCGCAAACCATCGAGCGTGGCAAAAGTATTGACGAGTTAACTATCCCCGGTATTCCGGCCGAACTTCCCTCGGAACTGCTTGCACAGCGCCCCGACATCATACGGGCCGAACAACTATTGATTGCAGCCAACGCCCAGATCGGAGTGGCTCGTGCGCTCTACTTCCCACGCATCGCGCTGACTGGCGCCTACGGTACGGCCAGCATTCACTCCAATGATCTGTTTGAGGGGCCGTCGGCAATCTGGCATCTTGGTGGCGACGTTTTGGCACCCATCTTTACTTTCGGTGCGATTGAAGGTCAGGTGATGACCAGCGAGGCCGCCCAGCGTGAAGCGTTGTATGGTTACCAGCAGTCAATCATTGCCGGCTTCCGTGATGTGGAAGATGCCCTGGTGGCAAACACCAAAGGACGCGAAGTGCAAGCGGCCAAAGGGCGCAGGGTCAACACTTTACAGACCTATGCTCGGCTCGCCGGGTACCAGTATGATGCTGGAACCACTGGCTATCTTCAGGTACTCGACGCCAACCGCAGCCTTTTCTCCGGCCAGCTTGACTACGTGCAAACTCAGGCCACGGTGTTAACCAGTTTAGTCGATGTCTATCGAGCCATGGGTGGCGGCTGGATTGATAAAGCAGACAGTCAGATAGTAAAAGCAGTCGATAATTAAAGACAAATCCCCCTGAACCCCCTTTATTAACGGGTGCTTCAGGGGGATTATTATACTATTTAGCGGGATATTTCTTATCTGAACCGAACTTATTCCTTCTTTTAATCAAATGGAACAAAACTTAAAACAGTGATCCTCTCTGCAGGGCTCTCACACAATCTCATCCTGAATTCGGTTATCAAACACCCGCTGACTCTTCTTCTCTGAGCGCGGCAAGCTGGCATAATCGATCAGCTCCAATTCCACTGAAACTAACAACTGTTTTTTGATCTGATGGCCGATTTCGTGACTCAACTCAGGGCCGCGATTGGCATCAACACCTTCGGCTCGCTCAACAAGCAGGCGCAGGTGGTCGCGTTCAGCATTGTCCCGGGTCAAATGGATCTGATATTCGGAACCGATTCCCGGGACTGCAGATAAAATAGTATCGATGCTGCTCGGGTAGATGTTAACGCCGCGGAATTTAATCGTGTCATCGCTACGTGCTTTGATGCGTGAATGGCGCGGCAGAATGCTCCCGCAACTGCACAGTCCGGGGATAATCCGGGTAATGTCGCGGGTTCTGTAGCGGATTAAGGGGACAGCTTCTTTGCATAGAGTGGTCACAACCATCTCACCCCACTCCCCATCCGGCAGTGGTTGAAGGGTCTCCGGATCGAGAATTTCCACCAGATAGTAATCCCCCCAATAGTGGATGCAGTTATGCTCACTGCACTCAATTCCAGTTCCCGGACCGTATAGTTCAGTCAAGCCGGTGATGTCAAACAGCTCCGCTCCGCCAAAAAGTTCAGAAATCTTTTTGCGCATCGAACGACTGGAACGTTCCGAGCCGTAAATAATTCTTTTAACCGCAATCTTGTCCGCAACACCCCGTTTATGGATCTCCTCAGCCATCAACAGAGCCATCGATGCCGTTGAGCAAAAAACCGTTGATTGAAAATCGATCAAAAATTGAATCTGCATGTCGATGTTGCCCGGTCCGACCGGAACCGTCATGGCGCCAATCTTTTCGCAACCCAGCTGAAAGCCCATTCCTGCAGTCCAGACACCATATCCGACAGCCACCTGCACCCGGTCAAGGGGAGTGACCCCCGCCATTTGATAACAACGGGCAAAGAAATTTGTCCAGTCATCCAGATCTTTCTGGGTGTAGCAGAGAACCTTGCGTTTGCCGGTTGTTCCGGATGAAGCATGCAATCGCACCACCTGTTCAAAAGGGACGGAGCGAAGTGGAAACGGATATCCATCACGTAGATCTTCAGCTGCTGTCAGGGGAAGTTTGAGCAGATCATCCAGGGAATGAATCAAGTCAGGACTCACTCCGGCTGCGTCAAGTTTTTTCCGGTAGACACTTGAGCCTTCATAAGCGTGGCGGACGGTCCATTGCAAACCGGTCAACTGGTGGGCATGCAATTCTGCTTCAGTTTTGAATTCGGGCATGAAGTTCTGCTGTTGCATATCTGGTTTCTCCAAGCGGATGTTGGTTAGTCCGGCAGCTCCCAGGCGGCTAGCCGCCGGATTTGAGTCGCTGGCGGCCCCAAGGAAAGCGGAGCGCAGGATCGGATCATTTAACAGATGGCTGCTTTTTCCCTGCTCAATAATTTTTCCATTAGCTAACAGATACGCTTTATCCGAAGCTGAGAGCGCGCGGGCAGCATTCTGTTCAACCAGTAGGATGGTGGTGCCGGAGCGGGCAAGTTGATGGATAATAGCAAAGATTTCATCGGTAATCAGTGGTGCCAATCCGAGACTTGGTTCATCCAGCAACAACAGGCTTGGTTTGGCCATCAAAGCTCGCCCCATCGCCAGCATCTGCTGTTCGCCACCAGAAAGGGTGCCGGCTAACTGTTCTCGCCGTTCCTGCAGTTTCGGGAAGCGGCTGAACACCTCCTCCATCCGGTTTGTTGACTCAACTTTGGAGAGTTTTAAAGGGATGGCACCAAGCTGAAGATTTTCCAGTACTGATAAATGGCCGAAGACTTCACGTCCTTCGGGAGATAATGCCAGGCCAAGGCGGACCATCTGCGCTGGATTGATGTTGGTCACATCTTTGCCATTGAGACTGATTTGGCCTCCGGAGGGTTTAATCAGACCCATCAGGCATTTCAGTAGAGTGCTCTTTCCCGCACCGTTTGCACCGACTAGAGCAACAGTTTGACCTTTATCGATTTCAAGGTCGACTCCGAACAGGGCTTGGGCTGCACCATAGTGGGCTGTGAGGTTGTTTATTTTCAGCATTGTTTAAACCATAGAAGTAGGAAGTTATAAAGAGTACCAGACAAATCAAGAACCTTAACGCAGAAGCGGAGAGACGCAGCGTAATACAAAAATAAAACCTGCCTTCTGGGTTCTATAAATAAGAGTCTAAGGTTTTCTCAGCGAACTCTGCGCCTCTCCGTTAAAAAATTAGCTGTTAAGCTGTGGCATCTACCCGTCCCAAGTAGGCTTCCAACACCAACGGATTTCGGCGAACTTCATCCGGCGTGCCGGT
>JASJGU010000448.1:0-4114 GCA_033791385.1 Desulfuromusa sp. | reverse complement strand
GGAAAACCCTGACACTGCTGGGCAAGAATCTCAATCTCTATACGCAACTTGAAGTGCCTGGTACGCTCGATCACTTGGTCGATGAATTGAAGGATACATACAACAGACCCCTTCCTGCCGCAGATTTGCTGTTGTCGAATCCGTATGATGAGCTGATTTCTGATGTAGTTGACATAAAGGATCTTGGCAGCGGTGTAATCGGTGGCGTAGAATGCGATTTTCTAGCGTTTCGGACCAAAGACGTTGATTGGCAGATCTGGATTGCACAAGGGAAGCACCCCTATCCTTACCGATATGTCATCACCTCCAAGCTCATTAGCGGTGGACCGCAATACACAATTCAGACAAGGGACTGGAAGACTGGAGGCGAGGTGGCAGCAACCGATTTTCGCTTCAAGAACCCAACCAAAGCCAAAAAGGTCGATCTGAAGGACCTCAAAGGTGCAAATGATTTACCAGACCATTTTAGAAAAGGAGACACAAAATGAATAAATTGAAGATATTGGGTATCGTTCTGTTTTTCGGTGTCATCATGGCTTTCGGTTCTGAGATCGGAGAGCTGCTTTCGGTCCCTGGGGCTCAGCATCTGCTGCCGACAGTCGAAGCCAGAGTCGGGCGGCCGCTTACTCCGGTGAGTGTTGCTGGTGTGGCGCGGCGAACGGTGAGGCGCTGCGCGGTGGGCGTATACAACTGCAAGCTTACCGAACCCCAGCCCACGTACAGCCTGCTTTGGCAGACGAGTTCTAAACCGCTTCACTATAAAAGACATCAGTTAGACTGTTCTTTTCGTCCTACGAATGTTAGGCAAGCTGGACCTGTGGCTCGACAAAACATGGCGCTCTTGCGAATTTGAACCCATCAAATGAGATTTGGATATTCACGGCGACGCTAGCGCGTCGCTACGGATGGTCCGGCTAGTAAGATAAAGAGATTCAGATATGAACACACCTTCGAAACACCATCGAATATTACTAGCCACGTTTATTAAATTTACCCTTTTCCTGGCTGCGGGTTTGGTGTTCGCTCTACTTGGTCCGGCGGTTCCACAGGCAAGAGCCGGGGATGAGTTCGCTCCCGGCCTTGAAGACAAATGGACCGGGGACTTCAACGGTATGGTGAAGCGCCGGACGATTCGTGTACTGGTATCGTACAACAAAATGATGTTCTTCTTCGACAAAGGGAGGAATAGAGGGGCTACCCACGACGCCTTCGTAGGGTTTGAGGAGTTCCTAAATAAAAAGCTGAAAATGCGCACCCTCAAGGTAAAAATCATCTTCATTCCTGTGACTCGAGACCGCCTCCTCCCTGCCCTTCTGGAGGGATTAGGGGACATCGCCGCCGGCAACTTGACGATTACACAGGAGCGGCTCGAAAAGGTGGATTTCAGTGCCCCATTCCTCACAGGGGTGAGCGAGATAATCGTCACCGGACCCGCCGGGCCAAAGATCATGGGGCTCGGCGATTTGGCTGGCAAGGAGGTGTATGTCAGGAAATCGAGCAGCTATTATGCAAGCCTACTACGTATCAACGAGTCCTTTAAGAATGATAACAAAGAACCTATCAACGTTGTTCCCGCAGACGAGCTCCTGGAGGACTCGGACCTTTTAGAGATGGTCAATGCTGGATTAATCCCCGCCATTGTTGTGGATAATCACAAGGCAGAGTTCTGGGGAGAGATCTTTGACAAAATCACACTCCATCCCGGGATCTCTGTCAACACTGGCGGCGAGATCGCCTGGGCATTCCGGAAGGGGAGCCCTGAACTTAAATCGGTAGTCAACCAATTTGTCAAGGGTAACAAGAAGGGAACCGCCATGGGGAATATTATCCTCAAACGCTATCTAAAAGAGAACAAGTGGGCTCGGAATGCAACTAGCCCTGAGGAATTGAAGAAGTTCAATCAGACTGTCAACATCTTTAAAAAATACGCTGAACAGTACGGTTTCGACTTTCTCATGACCGGCGCCCTCGCATACCAGGAATCCACCCTCGATCACAAAAAGCGCAGTAAAGTTGGTGCGGTGGGCATCATGCAGGTCCTTCCAACCACAGCCGCTGACAAGAATGTGGGGATACCTGATGTAGAGAACCTCGAGAGTAACATCCACGCCGGCACCAAATACCTACGCTTTATCCGCAATCGCTACTTCAACGATTCCGCCATTAACGGGCTGAACCAGACCCTCTTTGCCTTTGCATCCTACAACGCCGGCCCTGCAAAGGTTGCAAAGCTGCGAAAAGAAGCAAAGAAAATTGGCCTCGATCCCAACGTCTGGTTCAACAACGTGGAGGAGGTGGCTGCCAAGCGTATAGGCCGTGAAACAGTACAGTATGTAAGTAACATCTACAAATACTACATAGCCTATAGACTCACCTTCGAAAGAGGAAAGGCCAAGGAAAAGGCTAAAACTTTGGTCAGCCCTTGAATCGAAACCAGAGCTGTTTGTAATTACTTGATTACAAGGGGTTTTTTATAAAAAAAGGAGAATCACGTATGAAAAAGCAATCAGCTTTACAAATAACAGTCCAAACCCTTTTGATAACAGGGATCTCAATCTTTGCCTTGGCGCCGGCTCATGCGGAGAATCCCGTTGCTTCCGCCACGCAGTCCTCGAGCGGCCAGGACCAAGAGCAGAGCCAACAGCAGGACAAGACCGGTACCAATCCAGTCAACTTCACGAAAGACATCCGTGTTTACAGCGAATACTCCTGGCTAAATACGGCCGGGGACGGCAACCAGAGCCTGACGACTACGGAGTTCCGAACACCATTTGCCGATGGCAAGTGGCAGTGGAGGGTACGCGCTCGCTTCAACGCACTCAAAGCCGATTTAAACGATGATGACGTTGAGGAAATCGACGAGTCCGGCTTCGGCGACATCGACATGAGATTTCTCACGGTTCCCTACTTAGATATGGCCAAGCAACAGGCTGTTGCGGTCGGGCTGGAAGTGTTCTTAGATACCGCTTCCGAAGATGCTCTCGGGTCCGGCACCACCTCGCTTGGCCCGCAGGTGTTCTACGTCAAGTTCCTGCCTACCGGTCTTTTCGCCCCAGCACTGCAATACAAGTTCAGCGTGGACGAAGCGACCGGACGCAACGAAACCGACCAGATCCTTATCGATCTCAACTACCTACGGATGGCTAAAGATAAGCAGTCGTGGTTCTTCGTAGACCCACAGATCATCATCGACAACGAAGCCGAGACCGAGTACTCCATCGTCGATTTCGAATTCGGGGTCATGATGAGCAAGTGGACCGACCTGCAGGGTCACAGTTTATACATCCGCCCCAGCGTAGGTGTTGGTGCTGATCGCCCGGTCGACTACTCTGTCGAAGTGGGTTACAAGATCGTTGGTTTTTAATCGGGAATTGAAATAATCAATCTGCAGGGGGAGTGTATTAAGCCCCATGCTTCTAGAAAAAACAAGGAGGCTAATAAAATGAGACATACAAAGCAAAGTCACTCGATAATGGCATTATTAACGGCCGCAGCAATTTTATTAAGCTCAATGGTTGCCAGTGCCGAAACAGCCTCGGAAATTGACCGTGATGTTAATAACAGTATCACAAAACTCTATGCAGGTTCTCCCAAGGCCAAGGAACTTTCCAAGGTGGCAAAAGGGATTCTCGTATTCCCAAATGTGATCAAAGGCGGCCTAGTTATCGGTGGGCAATATGGAACAGGAGCTCTCCTAGTGGATGGTAAGACTGACGGGTATTACAATACTTTTGCTGCATCATACGGGCTTCAGGTTGGTGTACAGTCGTTTGGATATGCCATGTTTTTTATGACGGATACTGCACTACAATACCTTAAAGAAAGCTCTGGATGGGAGATCGGTGTCGGACCCAGCATCGTCGTTGTTGATGATGGCCTGGCGCGCTCGTTGAC
The DNA here is from genome assembly GCA_033791385.1 of Desulfuromusa sp. Taxonomy (GTDB): domain Bacteria; phylum Desulfobacterota; class Desulfuromonadia; order Desulfuromonadales; family Geopsychrobacteraceae; genus Desulfuromusa. Next base: position 220 of record JASJGU010000448.1, on the reverse strand, counting down.
GACCACGACCGTCACGGATGACATTTATGTTTTCTTTTACGGCCAGAAAGGCTTGATGGCAGGCCTTGGTCTCCAGGGTTCCAAAATAACTCAATTCGTACCGGACAAGTAATACGTATCTCGGGGCGTTTCTATTGAAATATTTAAAATAATCAGCAAAAAGGGGTAAGACAGTTATGGGCACAACATCGATATTGAAGCGAACCCTACAAGCCTTATT
>JASJGU010000447.1:0-3461 GCA_033791385.1 Desulfuromusa sp. | reverse complement strand
ATGCGATCTCCTGGATTGAAAGGGGTGTGGACTCAAGATAATGACGTGCCAGACCCATACGTGTTTCAAGTACGATGCTCTTATACGATGTTTGTGCCCGGTAGAGACGTTTGCGTAACTGGGCTGTTGACATCAGTAATTCTTCTGCGGCTTCTTCAAGTCTCAGCATTCGCTTGCCGGGCCTGCACAGCAATAACCTGCGAACTGCCCTTGAGGTGTCCATTCGTGTAGTCTGTCCCGGGCCGAGTATGCGTTCACAAACCGCCGCGGTGACACCCGACATCACGATATTGGCCGAGGCAACCGGTAGCGCCAGCCACTCATTTGGAATTTTCAACTCGCTTTTCTCGGCGTCAAATATCACCAGGCACGGTTTGAATACATCATGGTATGAATCCGAGTACTCTGGTGCGGGAAAGGCAAAGTGAGCTTCAGCATCCAGCAGGTCGGCGTGCGGGCCTAAAAGCACCTCGATGGCACGCCAATTGCCACCAAGACAATCTTCGGAAATATTACGAATTTGTGCCACGTGCTGCCAACGTGGGGTCGGGCTAATGCAGAAGTACCCATTTTTGATCTCAACGGTTTCTATGAATCTGTCCGAGGTCAAATGCTGGTAACGGAGTAGCACTTTCAAGGCATCTCCGACTGTCTCACAACTCAAAGCCGCGTATCCCATCAGGCCAAGATCCAGCAAATCAGAGGATTTCAACATCTTCAGCGTTAAATCAGGAACATCATGCCTGATAAAATCAACAACAACATCAAGGTGGCTTTGCGAGAGAGGTCTATCTGATTGCAAGTCAAGTTCAGACAGGCCAGCGCGCTCAATAGCGCGCTCAAAAAGGTGAGGGGGGCCTTCACGCAGGATATCCCTGATACGCTTTAGCCAATTAACAACGATTCGGCTTTCTTCTTCCTGTCGTGTGGGGATTGTTGTTAAGTGTTCTGTCATTAGCAATCATACCAAAAATAAAATACCTGCCAGGTAACCGAAAAGTTAATTATGCCAGAAAACATCCGATATTCTTGCTCATCGTAGCCGAGCGTATCTGAAAGGCTGAAGACTATCACCCTGATTTGCGTCCAATTCTGTGTTCGTCACCTTGAAATTCACCTGTGCGCAGCGCGAAATAGCTGGCCATCAAAGACAAGACTACCGTCATGCCCCCAACCATGAATATGGCAGAAAACCCACCAGATGCAAGCAACAGACCTCCAACCGCGGGTGCGATCATTACTCCGACGCCTATGGCCGGCACGGTCAGAACCACGTACCTTCCATCTAAATCCAGCTCAGCAACAATCGTAATCAGGTAAGTGAGACCCAGGCCAATAGCAAAAGTCAGCATGCAGGCGCCGATTGCGTAAGCCATCAACGACGTGCTGCCAGACAAAAAGACCAGTGAAATCAGGAAAAGCGCTGTTGCCACACCAAGTGGCCTACTGGAACCAAAACGTTCGCCCAACACAACAGCTACCAGGGAACCCAGCACAGCAAATATCAGCGTCAACGAAAGGACCCTACTCACAATTGCAAACTCAAAATCGGCGGCACTTGCCATACGCTCCAGGAAAGTCCAGACCAGGGTAGCACTGAACATGAAAGCCATTGCAGCGAAAAGCCCACTCCACATTGCTAAGCGGAAGTGTGGCTTCACTTCTATCTTTTCGCGTTGGTGGTGCGGGTGTTTGTTACCGGTACCTGGCAGCCAGGCCAGCATGGGTGCGAGCAATATTATCGCCAACACCATACCCGACATCATTCCCATAAACCCGTAACGGGAAATCAGGAGTTCGGGTAAAAGCAAAATCAAAATGGCGCCAAGTGTCGCTTCCGCACTGATTTTCAGACCGTACCAACGTGCCGGGTTGCTGGTATCTGCCAGCACCGTTGTGCCAATACCATAGACGGCGCTAAAGGCACCGCCGGCGACAAAAATACACAGCATCAACAAACCTTGGCTTTCTGAGAATCCAGCCATGAGTAGTGCGAGGCTACCGACGGTTAGCGCAGCGGATGTCACCACCCTCCAGTTGAGAAGCCGGATCCAGAAAAAAGCGGTGATCGTAGTCAGCGTGTGTCCGGCAAAATACATGGAACCAAGTAGTCCAGCGCCCCTGTCGCTCATCTCCCGATAATCCTGGGATACCCCGAGAAACAGGGGCAGCAGGTTATAGAACATAGCGCCCATGGCGGATAAGACTACAGCAGATAAAATCACCAATTTGCGATCCGCTGAGTTGTAATCAACGCGATTCATTGTTGTGTTATATCGATTTGCCGACCTCTTTTGGGTACTGCAACTACCTCGCGGTTTTCAAAGTACTGCGTGATGACATCAGAAACTTTGCCAACATTGCCAATCACGGCGGATTCGGGAAACGAGTCATACAGGTCGCCACCTTCGGTCAGAAAACCCGGTGCGGCGATGGTGAATTGATCCTCTGCTGTTACCGGTTTACCACCCCTGGTGAGACTAACTATCCGTTGCCGCTCCGGTCGCTGTAAATCATAACTTAGCTCAAGCCCCGACAGTTGTAACAAGCCGCGCTCAAATGTAAGCGACTGTTCAAGGGCGCGTCGTATCTGGTCGCCGTTCATTTCCTTGATGAGCACATCATCGACGAACGGGTAGGTATCGAGCAGGTCGACCACCCGGATGTCTCCAGCTGGCAGATCCTTGCGCAGGCTGCCGCTGTGAATAAAGCCAATATCGGCACCACTTGCTGCGACGAAGGCGTCGGCAAACAGGTTGCCGACATCCGACTCTTCTACATAGCGTCGGTTCATGCGGGCTGCGGTCTTACCGACTGTAACCAGTATTTCGGGATACATTGAGCGGAATTGGTTCAGTTTGCCCGCGACCAGGGGGTCCGCTCCCCACCGTGAGGGATCAACCGGAATCAGCTTGCCATCGTAGTTGATGATTTTTCCGGTTTGACCATCCAGTGTCAACTGCAGGTAACCGAGGTGGGTCGCTTGTCCATAGGTTTGCATGATCAGTGTGCCGGTTTTCTGGTTGACCACCGGTTCAGGTGTGCCCGCATCCGCATGACCTGCAAATAAGACATCGATACCCTCAACTGCACCCGCCAGTTCAATCTCGGCATCAATATCCCGTTGCAGGCGTGGATCACTTTCCGCGTCGGTCTGCATCGGTGCTGTCTTACCCTGGTGTGTCAACAAAACAATCAAATCCACCTGGCCTTGCAGTTCTGCAATAGACTTTCGAACATATTCGGCCGGAACACGTACATCCAATGGCGCGATGAAGGACGGAATAATCGCTGAAACTGCGTCCTGGCCCATGATTCCGATGACACCGATGCGTATACCACCCCGTTCAATGACCGTGTGTGCCTGCGCAAACGGGTGGTCGGTGTCCTTGTAGAAAAAATTGGCACCCAGTACGGGGAAGGGTGCGCGGTTCTTCTGCCATTCCAGCACCTCATGTCCG
>JASJGU010000446.1:0-3359 GCA_033791385.1 Desulfuromusa sp. | reverse complement strand
TCGTGCGACTATGGCAAAGTCGCACAAGAATACCACAATATGTTGACTATGCAAGGTTGGAGGTGTCTCAATAATCAAGGCTTCCGACACAGATTCTCCGCTAAAAGGAAAAACCTTGAAAGTTACCACTTTTGATGAAATAGGCCGGATTGACCGAAACATGTTCTAAAAAGTGAAATCTTGTTTTTTGACAAACTGAATATGTGCGATTTGTCTTAGCAAAAACAGGGCTGTGAGCACCAATGCGTATGTTTAGCTCAAAGTCTTGTCTTTGACCAACTCCAGGGTTTTCCACTTGCCATTCTGATAGCGAAGGTAAAACAGACCACTAAAGATAAGGAAAAAGCCAATAACTGCCAGCCAGGCTGTCTGTGGTGAAAGTTCGAGAACTTTAAGAAACACCCATAATATCAATACCAGCAACCAATGCATCCCTACCGAGAGACACATCGTCCAGAAAGTATCACCGGCACCACGAAGAGCACCGCTGAAGACCACCACCGTTGCATCGGCCAGTACATATAGCGAAGCAAGTCGCAGCATACTGACGGCGAGAGGTGCCGCCTGAAGATAGATAACATCTGTTTTTCCAGGCTGAAAAACCCCGACCAATTGCTCCGGGAAAGAGACAAAAAGAACAAGGATCAGGCTGGAGTAGATCCAACCCATTTTCAGACCTGAACGAGTCACGCGTTCAACAATGTCCGGTCGTCCTGCGCCCATATAGCGACCAACCAAACTGACCACACCGATCTGGATACCGAGCAACGGCACAAATGAGACCATATCCCAATTAAAAACAATCGTCACCGCTGTCGCGGTAATTAAACCATCAGAATGGAAGAGCATGATCATAATGGTGAAAGCCAGCAAGTTGAGAAACATCTCTACACCGGCTGGAGAACCAAAGCGTAGCAGCTTGTACATCACTATCCGGTCGAAACGCAAAGCCGATCTAACCCGGTAAATTCTGCGGTTCTCCTGTCGCAGGTAAGTTGCGGTAAGGACCAGCAGGCCACAGAGGCTGCCAAAGAGAGTTCCATAAGCAGCTCCTCGCAATCCCAATGGCGGGACTCCAAAGTGACCGAAAATCAAGATATAGTTTGCAACGACGTTGACAGCCATCGTGATCAACGCGGCAAGCATGACCACCCGGGTCTGACCGATTCCGGAAAAGAAACTGCTGAGACAGGTGCGCAGCAGAACAAGGATCGAACCATATACAAGGATATCGAAATAAAGTTGCTGCGGAGCAATTTGCGCTGGTGGGATATCCATGACGACGAAGAGACCATGGGCAAGAGGTCGAGCGGCCAAAATCAGAGGGAAGGAAACCACGGCCAGGATGGCTGCCTGGGAAAGAACCAGCGCACAGTGATCCCTCCGTCCCGCCCCGAAGTATTGAGCAACCAGTGCCGTCGCATAACCGGTCAGCCCAATGAAAAAAGTTATCAACATGAAACTGGTGAGGCCTCCAACCATAGCAGCATTCATTGATAACGATCCAAGGCGCGAAAGAAACAGCCGGTCAGTGAAAATCATCGCCGTTTCACAACCATGTGAGACAACCATCGGCAGAGAGATGGCAAACATCTCCCGCAGACCGCCTTTGGCAGGTGTTTTTGAATTATTCATCATAGTAAACAGCCACTGAGTTCGTATATGTTATTCATCGTTGGGATTAATACTCTGCAGCTTGCTGCGGAGTCGTTTATTTGACGCTAGCTGCTCCACAAGTAACTGAGTAAACCGCTTCTGTGATAACATTTTCTTTCAGGAAAATGTGCGTCTGTCTTTACATCTAAGCATCAAAATTGGAGGCTGTCTATATTATGAAAAATGGGCAAAAAGAACCCTTACAGCTTGGCAACATGGAACTCGATCCTATCAAACAGTTTATCAAGTGGTTTCAAGAAGCTGAGAAGGCTGAGATCCCGCAGCCAAATGCGATGACACTCGCAACTTCGAGTCGACAAAGAAAGCCATCGGCTCGCATAGTACTGCTCAGGGGGGTCGATGAACGTGGTTTTGTATTTTTCACTAACTATGAGAGCCGAAAAGCGGAAGATCTACGGGAAAATTCGATCGCTGCCCTGGTGTTCTGTTGGCTACCATTATCACGCCAGATTAGAGTCGAAGGTACAGTGGAACTGCTGGGGGCCAACGAATCCGATTTGTACTTTGCTAATCGCCCGAGAGGTCATCAAATCGAAGCCCATGCTTCGGCCCAAAGTCAGATCATTAAAGACCGAATCTTCCTGGATAAGCAATTTAGAGATGTGGCACAGTCATTCAAAGGGAAGGTCGTTCCTCGGCCTCTTCATTGGGGCGGGTATCGGGTTGTTCCTGAATTTTTGGAGTTTTGGCAGGAAAGGGAAAACCGACTCCACGACCGGCTTCGTTATCGTCATAACAATGTTGATAATTGGGTGATTGAGCGATTGGCTCCATGACGGCTTACTAAGACAATCCCCTGGCTGTGGGCTCTCGGCGATTGTTTTTATCTTTATTTTGCATAGGGGAGCCCCCTGTGGGCTCCCGAATATCAATCTTCTTGTAGTATTACCCTTTCCCACAAGCAGCGAGGAATTTTTTCAAAAGCTCCGGATTGTTCGATTTGATTGCCCCGGACAAGAAATCCTTCAGTCCCGGTTTGTAACCTTCGTTCCACACTTTCAAAAAGAACTCGGCACTGGTTTTACAAACGCAATCAGCATTTTCGACAATCCGGCCGTTATCAACCTGACATCCGGAAGAAGATATCTGGACCGTTTTTTTTACATCATCGATGGAAAAGTAAATCGAAACAGGGCCGCTTGCTGAATCGGGATGAAAGTTTTGCGGAATTTCAGAAAATATTTGTTCAACCATCTCCATCCCCTTATAGTGCGTTCAATTTCTCGGTCAAAATGGGCACCAACTGTTTCAAATCAGCAACCGCCAGAACATCGGCAATTTCTCCAATCGGCGCGTCTTTATCGGTATTTATCGCCAGGACAAATTCTGATTTTTTCATTCCTGCCAGATGCTGAATTGCCCCTGAAATTCCGCAAGCAACATAGAGTTTTGGGGTTACTGTTTGCCCGGTAGTACCAACCTGACGACTCTGGTCAGCCCATTCGGCATCAACAACCGGACGGCTGGCACCATACTCACCCTTCAGTGCTTTAGCTAGGTTTTCGATCATTTCCAGATTTTCCGGTTTGCCGATACCCCGTCCGGCACTGACAATAATCTCAGCCTTGGACAGATCGACCCCGCCCGCTTCTGCTTCCTCGTAACCACCAAACTGAATATCCCCACCAGCAGCAACTTCAACTTTGATCACCTCAGGTGTTCCGCTTGGCTCTTCGGTTGGG
>JASJGU010000445.1:0-6628 GCA_033791385.1 Desulfuromusa sp. | reverse complement strand
CTATAAATAAGAGTCTAAGGTTTTCTCAGCGAACTCTGCGCCTCTCCGTTAAAAAATTAGCTGTTAAGCTGTGGCATCTACCCGTCCCAAGTAGGCTTCCAACACCAACGGATTTCGGCGAACTTCATCCGGCGTGCCGGTGGCAATACATTTGCCGCTGTCCAGTACCACAACCTGATCGGCAATTTCCATAACCAGGTCCATATCATGCTCAACTAAGAGCATGGTGTGTCCGGCGCTTCGTAGTAAGCGTAATTGTTTGCCAACGGCGGTTGTTTCTTCTGCATTGAGTCCCGCAACCGGTTCATCGAGTAAAATTAAATGCGGATTTCCAACCGTTGCTCGAGCCAGTTCAAGCCGTTTTTTATCACCATATGCCAGTACTCCGGCAGGCCAGTTTGCTTTATCGGCGAGGCCGAAGCGATCCAAAGCTTCCAGTGCACGTAATTTTAATTTTCGTTCACGATGGCGCAGGTAAGGCAATCGCAGCATCGCCATCAGCATTGATTTGCCTCCCTCGCAGTTTAACCCGGTGAGGACATTATCAATGACAGTCAGTCGGGGGAAGATTTTTAAATTCTGAAAAGTGCGGGAAATCCCCAGCCCGCTGATTTTATGTGCTGGTAGCGCAGTAATTTGTTGTTGCTGAAAATTAATTTTGCCGCGACTGGGTTCCAATACTCCAGTAATGCAATTAATCAGAGTACTTTTTCCGGCACCATTCGGCCCGATCAATGCGGTTAGTTTTCCCTTGGGAACTACGAAAGAAACGTCACTCAAAGCAGGGAGCCCGCCAAATTTTTTACTCACCTGCTCAAGCTGCAGCATTCTTTTGCCTCCGCAGAGCCAGCTTTATTTTAACCATTTCGACCAGGCCAGTGACCAGCCCCTGTGGCAGGAACATCAATACTAATACAAGGATACCGCCGTGGACAAAGTCTTTGTAAGTCTCAAACATATCCATCCATTCCGGCAATAAGGTAATCAGAGCGGCACCGAACAGTGACCCCCAGATCGAACCCATCCCGCCGATTACCACCATGATCACCATATCTGCAGAGGTGAAAATACCGAAGGAGTCAGGACTGACAAAGGAGTAGCAGTGAGCAAATAGACTGCCTGCAAAAGATGCCAGGACTGCCGAGAGAACGAACACTTTTATTTTCGCATTGCGCGTATTGACACCCAGCGCTTCAGCGGCTACCTCATCCCCGGCCAATGCGGACAGCCCTCTGCCGACGCCGCTACGGACCAGATTCAGACAGAGCAACAAGCTGGTCAGGGCAAAACCCCAGAGCAGGTAATGTAGTCGAATCTCGTCATCGAACTGAAAATTGCCGAAAGAGAGATAAGGAATGCCGGAAAAACCACTTGGCCCGCCGGTGACCTCATCCCATTGCAGTAGAATTGTATGAACGACGAAATTCAGTCCCAAGGTTGCCATAGCCAGATAATGCCCTGAAAGTCGTAGTATCGGAATTCCAATCAGCAGTGCAACCAGCGCAACAATACCCGCTACCAGAACCATTGCCGGCCAGGGGGGGATTTCAAAAGTCACAGTCGCAATGGCTGAACCATAGGCCCCGAGACCGAAAAATGCGGCATGGCCAAGGGAAATCTGCCCGGCGTAGCCGATGAAAAGATTAAGTCCGAGGACGACAATTGCGTAAATGGCGATCAGATTGGTCAGGCCGAGGGTATAAGGATTATTTTGAAAAACTGGAAAAAGTAGCAGTGCCAGAGACAGTCCGGCAACTGTGATCCCGGTGCGGTGCAGATAGATGAAATAGAAAAATAGTTGTTTACGGGTCATAGTCTAGTCGTTCCTATCCCATTCGAAGCAGCTGAATGTGGATAATGGTGTTGCGATACGGCAGACAAATGTTTGAGCCGCGCAGGATTTTACTTGATCGCATCAGTCATTGGTTTCTTTTGGGTCGCCGTGTGAGTAGGCGGATTGTTTGAGTGAAGAAATAATCTGGAGTGCTCATGCTCAACTCAGCTGCCCCATATCTCGATGTAATTCTTCCCGCAGGCGCTGGGCGATAGCCCCAACCTTCCCCTGATTGATGGTAAAGCCATCCACCTTAACCACAGGGATGACCTCCAGAGAGGTGGAGGTGATAAAAACTTCATCGGAAAATTGTAAATCCTGCAGCTTAAATTCGCCAGTGATGACCCGCAAGTTCAATTTTTCTTCACACAACCGCATAATTGTTGAGCGAGTCACCCCTTCCAGCAACCCGGTAGCGGCACTTGGGGTGAAGACCCACTGGCCACGAGCCCAGAAGATATTCGAAGAAGATCCCTCACAGATATGTTCCTTGTTGTTCAGCATGATGACCTCAAAAGATCCCGAAGCCTTGGCTTCCAATTTTCCCAACAGGCTGTTGAGGTTGCTGATCGATTTGATTTTAGGATTGATCGCCTCCGGGGCATTTCTTCTGGTCTGCGCCACTTTCAGCTCAATACCTTCGTGATAATAGCTGTCGTTAAATCCCTGGAATTCGCGGCTGATTACCAGACAGGTCAGGTTGTTATCCATGTTGCGCTGAAAGCCGATCTGTCCTTCGCCCCGAGTTATCGTGATCCGGTAATAGGCATTGTTCAGCCCGTTGCGTTCACGGAGTTCCAGCAGGATTGTTTCCAGTTGTTGCTGGGTAAAGGTGACGGGATAAGCGAGGGCTTCAGCAGATTGTAGCAGTCGTTTATAATACTGGGGAAATTGGTAAAGCTGATTGCCGATGGAGCGAAAGCTTTCAAAAATGCCATCACCATAGAGAAAGCCCTGGTCAAAAACAGAAATTTTGGCCTCCGTACTTTTAACAAACTCACCATTTAAATAGACGTAACTCATTGCTTCATCCTGAAATTGAAAACACATGTAAAATCAAATTGATAGATAACTTTAGCGTAAAACTAAATTTGGTGAAAGAGGCAACGCAGCAGATCGGACTTTTTGCGCTGCCAGATTATTTTTTTTGCGAGTGCATCATGATTGACATCAGCAATTTCTTTGCCTAGTGTCCTCGGATCTTCTCTCATTTTTCATCATAACTCACTTATGAAGCCGGATAAGGACGATGTATCATGGATATCATTGATTTGCGCAGCGACACGGTAACCCATCCCACCCCTGAAATGCGTCACGCGATGGCAAATGCGGTGGTCGGTGATGACGTTTATGGTGAAGATCCAACCGTAAATCGGCTTGAAGCCGAAGCGGCGGAGATGTTCGGCATGGAGGCCGGTCTGTTTGTGACCAGTGGAACTCAGGGGAATCTGATTGCTTTGCTGACCCATGCACCCCGGGGCAGCGAAGTGATCGTTGGCGATAAAGCCCACATTGTTCTCTATGAACAGGCGGGAATGTCGGCACTTGGCGGGATCATGCCACGGACTCTTCCCGTTCAGGAAGATGGTACTCTGCTACTGAATGACATCGAGAACGCGATCCGTGGCGATAATGAACACTTCCCGCGGACCAAACTGGTCACGATCGAAAATACTCAGGGAACTGTTGGCGCTGTTCCACTCAGTCCAGAATATACCAGACAGGTTGCCGAACTGACCCACCACCACAATCTTAAATTGCACATTGACGGAGCACGGATTTTCAATGCGGCAACTGCGTATAACGTTTCCCCTGCTGAAATTATTGCCGGTGCTGACAGCATGACTTTCTGTCTGTCCAAAGGTTTAGGGGCCCCGGTGGGATCAATTCTGCTTGGCACTAAAGAATTTATCAAAGAAGCTCATCGTGCGAGGAAGGTTCTCGGTGGCGGAATGCGTCAGGCAGGGATCCTTGCCTCGGCGGGGTTGATCGCCATTCATAAAATGAGTCAACGGTTGCATGAGGATCACGCTAACGCCGCCTACTTTTCTGAAAAACTCAAGGAAGTCCCTGGGGTCAAGGTGATGAGCCAACATACCAGCTTTGTCTTTTTCTGGTTGGAAGAGACCGCAAAGTTGAGCCCGTCAGAATTTACCACCAGAATGTGTGAGCATAACATTCTTCTGAGCCCCTATCCGGGATACGAACATAAGTTTCGAGCCGTTCTTCACTATTGGATTACTCGTGAACGGATTGATGCGGTTGTCACGGCAATGAAAACTGTATTGGGGTAGGAAACGATTTGGAAAATCGCCCCTTGATGGTATCATGTCATTAACTGAAGTTTTCTCCTCATCCCTTTTGGAAATAATATGAAAAAAACGTTTAAAATGACCCACCCAAAGCTCAAAGTCCCACGACTTGTTGAAGCCATCAAATATGAAGTCAAAAAATATATCAAAAGAGAGCGTGGAAAAGCTCTCCCCGACAATGTAGATTTTTGGGATTTTGACTGTCGGTTTGGTGTTGATGAAGCAAGTAGTGACGTGATCCATCTGTCAGCTATTAATAAGGCTATTTCTCAGGCTGAAGCAGATCAACTAGAATCTTTTTATTTGGAAATTCTGGTCAAACCGGGCCATCGCAGCAAAAAACCGAAGGAATATCAGCAAATAAATATAGGAGATTCCGTCATCCAGAACAACGAAAAGGAAGAGTAGAAAGCAAAACAGAAAGATAGGGCCGAGTATCATTGCAAGAAAAGAACGTCTGGATCGGCTCTCGATTTTTAACCAAAGTACCGTTTTGATTGGAGCATAGCAGTGAACAATAACGATGTCTTACGTCGCATCCGCTTTATTTTCAATTTCAGCGATTCGCAAATGATTGCCATGTTTGGCCTGGCGGGTCATCAGGTAACGCGAGTCGAGATCAGCGACTGGCTAAAAAAAGATGATGATCCTGCGTATCAGGAATGCAACGATACTCAACTGGCGATATTTTTAAATGGCTTAATTATTGATAAACGAGGGGAAAAAAGCGGGGCACAACCCGAACCAGAACAGAGGTTAAATAACAACATTATTTTCAGAAAATTAAAAATCGCATTAAACCTGCAAGCCGAAGATATCCTGGAGATTATGGCCCTGGCTCAAGTGCAGATAAGTAAACATGAACTCAGCGCATTTTTTCGCCGGGCAGAGCATAAACACTACCGCGACTGCAATGATCAAATCTTGCGTAATTTTCTCAAAGGGGTGCAGCTTAAATATCGCGGTGATGCAGCGGAATTAAGCTGTTAAGCCGTAGCACCCATCCGTACCAGATCGCATGGCATATGCTCGGTTTATTGATATTTTGGAGAGAAGCTAACCTGCCGCCGCATTGATTCCAGCCAGATAACCTGTCGACCAGCAGACCTGCAGATTGTACCCCCCGGTCGGGCCGTCAAGATCGATTATTTCACCAGAAAAATAGAGGTTCGGCAGCTTCTTTGAGCGCATGGTTCGCATATCAATATCTTTCAGCGAAACGCCGCCCGAAGTTATGATTGCTTTTTTAAAGCCCTCGACACCAGTAACAGTCAATTCCAGTTTTTTGAACAGTGACAACAGCTTGATGCGTTCCACTTTAGTAATCGAGTGACATTTTGTCTCAGGATCGATTCCAGACAGGCGGATAAACAGCGGTATCATATCTTTGGGGAGCAGATTCCCCAGTGAATTACGAAAACCTTTATTGCTGTGAGCGGCCAGTTCACGCTGTAAGCGCTTGTCAAAAAGCTCTCCGGTCACCGCTGGTTTCAGATCAAGAACCAGCTCAACGGCCCCTCGCTTTAAAGCGTCACGAATCCCGGCACTCATATCCAGAATAATCGGCCCACCAATACCACCCCCAGTGAAAAAAGCTTCGCCAAACCGATCAGCAATATTTTTACCATTTTGTCGGACGGCAATATGGACATTTTTCAGGTTAAAATCACCAAGTTCCCGGGTCCAGTTTTCGGCCAGCAACACCGGCACCAAGGCTGGCTCCGGCATAATCAGAATATGACCGGTTTGTTTCGCCCAATTGTAGCCATCTCCGGTACAACCGGTTGCTGGATAAGATAAACCACCAGTTGCAATGATGAACCGATTGGCTGAAAACTCTCCAGCAGAGGTATCGGCCGAAGTCAACATTCCCCCTTCGCTACGCAATTTTCGCACCGTGCATGAAGTCAGCAGCTCAATTCCAGATTCGGTCACAAAGCGGTCAAGAACCTTCTGCACATCGCTGGCTTTCCCTTTTTCCGGGAAAACCCGCCCTCCGCGCTCAATTTTTAGCGGTAAGCCGTGCTGTTCAAAAAAACTGATAGTCTCTGCAACACCAAAAGCATAAAGCGCTGTCAGTAGTGCCTTGCCATTGCGGCCAAAAACTTCACTGAATTTGCGCGGATCTTCTTCAGCATTGGTGACATTACAACGCCCTTTGCCGGTAATGAGAAGTTTGGCTCCACAACGCCGATTTTTTTCCAGCAGTAAAACCTTTGCTCCCTGACGGGCTGCAAAGCCTGCGGCAAAAATTCCCGCCGGACCACCGCCGATGACGATGACATCGTAGTTTTTCATCTATTGACTCATCTTTCGGTCAATCCCGTAAACAGATGCCAGATAGCGTAGATACTCGGGATCTTCACACATGCTTTTCCCTGGTTCGTCCGAAACTTTAGCGACCGGCCTGCCATTGGCCGCGACAAGTTTGATCACCATATCGAGGGGTTGGTTACCAACATCATTGGTCAGATTGGTGCCG
>JASJGU010000444.1:0-2842 GCA_033791385.1 Desulfuromusa sp. | reverse complement strand
TGACACTCTCACAAACGCCTTGGTTATTTACAGGGGTCATGTTGGTAAAGATTGCTGTGGCTTTTGTAGTGACGTTGTTGATTGTCGCTTATGCTACGTGGACAGAGCGTAAGGTCATTGGTCGTATGCAGACCAGGATGGGGCCGACTATGACTGGCCCCAAAGGTCTATTGCAACCTATTGCAGACGGTTTGAAGCTCTTTTTTAAAGAAGATATCATTCCGGCACAGGCACACTGGTTCGCTTTTATCCTGGCTCCAATGATGATTCTCGCCCCGGCTTTTATCTCGATAGCGGTGATCCCTTTTGGTGGGGATCTTCAGTTTACCTACGATGGTACTCTTTACGCTGTTCCGATGCAGATAACTGATCTGAATATTGGTGTGCTGTTCATTATTGCAATGGCTGGTCTCGGTGTCTATGGAATTGTATTGGCCGGGCTAGCATCCAACAGTAAGTATGCTTTGCTTGGTGGTATTCGTTCAACGGCGCAGATGATTTCTTATGAGCTTGCCGTTGGCCTCTCGATTGTCGCAATTTTCATGCTTTCTGAAACCCTCAGTCTGCGTGGAATTGTAGCGGCACAACAGTTACCTCTCTGGGGGATTGAATCCCTCAGCTTTATTCCCAATTGGTACGTTTTCTGCCAGCCTCTGGCATTCGGCCTGTTTGTTATTGGCTCTATGGCTGAAATCAACCGGACTCCGTTTGATTTGCCGGAAGCTGAAACCGAGCTGGTCTCAGGGTTCTGTACCGAATATTCAGCGATGAAATATGCACTGTTCTTTATGGCAGAATATGCAAACATGATTACCGTATCTGCAGTCGCAACAACACTGTTTCTTGGCGGCTGGGGCGGGCCATTTTATGGCTGGATAAATTTCCTGATTAAAGTATTTGGATTCATGTTCTTCTTCATCTGGATTCGGGCCACCTTCCCGCGTCTTCGTTACGACCAGTTGATGTACCTTGGTTGGAAAATTATGCTCCCGTTGGCACTTGCAAATGTCGTGATCACGGGCATTGCGATTCTTCTCTGGTAGTAACCATACGTTGTGTAGAGGATAGTTATGTTTAAAGAGTTTGCCAAAGGCTTGAGTATTACGCTGAAACATCTGTTGCCTGGGAACACGACAACAGTGCAGTACCCAAAGCAGAAGCTGGAAATGTCACCACGTTTTCGGGGGCTACATCGTCTCGTTCCTGATGTGCATCGCGAAAAATGTGTTGCCTGCTATCTCTGCCCAACTGTCTGCCCGGCAAAATGTATTACGGTTGTGTCGGCGGAAAATGAAAAAGGCGAAAAATATCCGGAAGTTTATGAAATTGATATGTTGCGCTGTATTTTCTGCGGTTATTGTGTTGAGGCTTGTCCGGTTGGGGCAATTGAAATGACCAATGCTTACGAACTGGCCAATTTCAGCCGCGAAGATTTTAACTTTGACAAAGAACGTCTTCTCAAGTCGTAAGAAGGAGCTCAAGTTATCATGGAAGCCATTCTTTTTTACCTCACTGCAACGGTTGCGATTCTTTCGGCTTTTTTTGTCACGAAATGTCGCAATCCAGTCAACAGTGCATTGAATCTGGTGACTACTTTTCTTTGTCTGGCGGTGTTCTATGTCATGTTGGAATCACCCTTCATGGCAGCTATTCAAATTATGGTTTATGCCGGAGCAATTATGGTGTTGATTGTTTTTGTCATCATGTTGCTGAACCTTGGCTTGACTGTTAAGACCCGTTACTCACATGGCGTAGCTATTAGCGGTTTCCTTTCAGCACTGGTGCTGCTGGTGACCACTTATATGGTCAGAGGCGGTGAAGCAACAGGTATCGGTGGCGAAGTTACTAGTGAAGTAATATCGAGTTATGGCCACACTGAGCTGATTGGTAAGGCCATGTTTGTTGACTTTTTGCTCCCCTTTGAGATTGCCTCGATCCTGTTGCTGGTCGCAATAGTCGGTGCTGTTATCCTCTCAAAGCGCGAAGTTTAATCGAGTTCAACTCGGGAGATTGACCATGATTACCGTAAATCACTATATGCTGTTGAGCGCCATTTTGTTTTCCATTGGGACATTTGGTGTGCTCACCCGAAAGAATGCCATTGTTATTTTTATGTGCATTGAGGTGATGCTCAATTCGGTGAACCTGACCTTTATTGCTGTGTCGCGTCATGTCGGCAATATGGACGGTCAGATTTTTGTATTCTTTGTTATGACGGTTGCTGCAGCTGAAGCAGCTGTAGGGTTAGCGTTGATGATTGCATTCTTTCGCAATAGTGATTCCATCGATGTTGACGATTTCAATATGCTCAAATGGTGATGCTAATCACTTTACAGGTGTTTCAGCTTATAGGAGAGTTTGATGTACAGTAATCTGTGGCTCATCCCATTCTTCCCGCTCGTCGGGGCAATCTTCAATGGCCTGTTTGGCAAGAAGATTAAAAATGAAGCGGCGATTGGTGGTATTGCCACCGGCCTGATGTTTCTTTCTTTTTTGGTCGCCACTCAGAATTTATTTAAGCTGATAGGTGATACAGAAAAAGTACATGAGCTGGTCATGGCATCCTGGATAACCGTTGGGAACTTCCAACTCAATTGGGAGTTTTTGCTGGATCCGTTGTCAGCAGTGATGATCATGGTAGTGACCGGTGTCGGGACCCTGATTCATCTTTACTCAATTGGCTATATGCACGGTGAAGAGGGCTATTATCGTTTCTTCAGTTACATGAACTTGTTTGCCTTTGCAATGCTGATGCTGGTTCTCGGTGGCAATGCGTTGGTTATGTTTATTGGCTGGGAAGGTGTTGGCCTCTGTTCCTACCTGTTGATCGGTTATTACTACG
>JASJGU010000443.1:0-3407 GCA_033791385.1 Desulfuromusa sp. | reverse complement strand
GAAGATCTGGATCTCCTGATTTCACGCGGATCTTGAGGTCTCCACGCAAACCGTGAGTACCAACAATATCCCCAATTTCAAGCAGAGGTTCAGCCATCTATTCAAACCAACCTAAATAAAAGCCAAATCTACATTTATTCCATAATTTGCAATAAAGCGTGGCGATTCTCACGAGTTGCCTTGGCATTTAACAGCGTCCGCATTGCCTTAGCATTGCGTCCTTGTTTACCAATAATTCGACCCATATCTTCGTGTGCAGCCGCAAGCTTGACAAGCACACTACCGTCCTCAGCTATTTCCTCAGAAATAACAATTTCATCAGGCTTCGCTACCAGGGACTTTGCAATATGCTCGATCATGTCTTTCATGGGTCACCCTCCGGATAATTAGGGCCTATTTCGCCGGATTCTGACCATGATCAAGGTATCAGGCTTCAGCAGTCGCCTTTGCCTTGAACTCGGCCCAGACACCGGCATGCTGCAAGAGCCGACGCACTGTATCAGTAGGCTGAGCGCCTTTATTGAGCCATTCAAGCGCTCGATCTTCTTTAAAGTTCAGCAGAAATTCTTCCTGGCGTGGATTATACTGCCCCAAATCCTCAATAAACCGACCATCCCGTGGGCAACGCTCGTCGGCCAAAACGACCTTATAGACCGGCTTCTTCTTTGCGCCACCGCGGGCGAGTCTGATTTTTACTGACATACTGTCTTTCCTCCTGGTGTTTCTTTTGTTGTCTGGATATCGAACAGGATACAGATCTATCCCTATCCGCTAATTCAAAATGGAAGCTGGCCACCTTGACCAAGCATCCCCTTGAGACCTTTCGGGCCCATTTTTTGCATTTTTTTCATCATTTTTTGTGCTTCTACAAAGCGTTTCAACAGTTGATTGACGTCTTGTACACGGGTTCCACTACCCTTGGCAATACGTAAACGCCGAGAACCGTTCAAAATTTTATGGTCTAGTCGTTCCTGCTGTGTCATGGAACGAATGATCGCCTCAACTTTTTTTAATTCATCTTCTGGGAGCTGCATCCCTTGAGCCTTTTTAAGGGCCTTCCCAGCGCCGGGAATCATTTTCAAAAGCGAATCGATGGAACCCATTTTCTTGACCATCTGCATCTGCTCAAGAAATGTTTCGAGAGTGAAGCCACCCTTGCGCAACTTCTGTTCCATCGCTGCGGCATCATCAGCATCAACCGCTTCCTGAGCCTTTTCGATCAGACTGAGGACATCACCCATGCCGAGGATACGCTGAGCCATGCGATCCGGATGAAATTGCTCCAGAGCATCAAGCTTTTCACCCATACCAACAAGCTTGATCGGCTTGCCGGTGACCGCCCGAATCGAAAGAGCTGCACCACCGCGGGCATCACCATCCAGCTTGGTCAAAATTACCCCGGTCAAAGGTAATTGTTCATCAAAACTGGCAGCAACGGTGACCGCGTCCTGCCCGGTCATCGCATCGGCGACAAACAAAATTTCTTGCGGGGCAACTTTATCTACAATCCGCTTGAGCTCACCCATCAACTCAGAATCGATGTGTAACCGACCAGCAGTATCAAGGATGATTGTATCAAAACCATTGAGTGCCGCGTAATCTAAAGCGCGGACACAAATATCAACCGGGTCCTGCCCAACTTGAGAGTCAAAAACCTCAACATCGAGCTGGCGTCCCAGAGTTTTAAGTTGAGCAATCGCCGCAGGACGATAAACGTCAGCCGGGACTAGCAACGGATTACGTTTTTCGCGCCGTAATTTTAGCGCTAACTTGCCACAAGTTGTCGTTTTGCCTGCACCCTGTAAACCACAGAGCATTAACGGCACCGGCGGCTTAACCGCCAGATTGAGGGAATTATCTTCCCCCTCACCCATCAATGCAGCAAGTTCTTCACGAACAACCTTAATTACCTGCTGAGCTGGGGTCAGACTTTTCAGGACATCCTGACCAACAGCACGCTCACCGACCTTGGCAATAAACTCTTTAACGACACGAAAGTTGACATCAGCCTCAAGAAGCACCAGACGGATTTCCCGCATCGTCTCCTTTATATGCTGTTCAGTCAGACGCCCATGTCCACGCAGTTTTTTAAAAACTGAGTCGAGCTTGTCAGAAAGTGTATCAAACATACCGTTCTATCGACAATATCCGTAAGAGAGTAAATATAAAAAACAGCGTTCCCCGTTGTCAAGCAAAAAGCTCTGACAATACAGGATGTTTCACGCTAAAGGTTGATACTTTCCAACCCGCATCAGCCAGACTTCGGTCATCGACAAAGACCCCTCAGCCAAGGCTTGTTTGACCTCAGAATGCAATTCATAGGGGTACCTGATCGCCATTCCACAGTCAGCGCTCAATTGCCGGGGAGCAGGAATCAGCAGAACATTCAAACACCGAGCCTTGAGAACTTTTTCCGCTTTCATCACTCGGTGAACCGAATGAAATATTGCGACGCAATCCCCATCATTAACCACTAACAGTATCCTAACATCAGAGTCCAGCCGCATATAATGGCATGTTTATAAATGCCATGCAAGTGCTATTCACGAGATTGAAAATTGACAGTCACCCTATCTAGAGAGTAAAGTGGTCATGTTTTTATCCTATTGCCGTAAAAGGAATTAGCCTTTGCAGCCCGACCAGTTCCTGCTCCTTACCATCCTCTTGTTTTTTTCTTTCTGCAGCAATCTGCCACTTGGCTATTGGCGCGAAACAAGTCGCAAATTCTCTTTGCGCTGGGTCTTTCTCGTCCATGTGTCGATTCCGTTTATTATCGTCCTGCGAATCCTTTTTGGATTCAATTGGCACTGGATTCCCTTCACTCTTATTTGTGCAGTTGCAGGGCAGCTGATAGGCGGGCGTATTCGCAGAAGGACTCTTGAATGAAGCACAGTGATCGACCGCCAATGAAAAAAGCTGAAAAGGTCGGCGCGCTGTTAAAACAGATACTCGGGCAACCGGGGATCGGGGAACAAATTACCCGGCATCAGGCCTGGCTGGTATGGGATCAACTGGTCGGGGAACAGATTGCCGCACGAGCCAGGCCACTCAAACTCCGCAAAGGAGTCCTGGAAGTCCAGGTTGACCATCCGGTCTGGATGCAACAGCTGCAGATGTTAAAACCAAAAATTTTGGAAAAAATTAATACCCAAATACCCAATGCCGGGATCACCGATATCTATCTGCGTCAAACTCGAACCTCGCAAACATATAAACCACAAAAACACCGGCAAACATCGGAACCACCACCATGGACTCAAATCGATTTAACTGATGCTGAAAAAAAATTGATTGAAGAGGGATTGTCCCCAGTTGAAAATACAGATGTAAAGGACGAAATGCGCAAGCTGTTCACCCGGCAGAAGCAGTTGGATAAAGACCGGAGCAATTAACCCGGAGAATCCTCA
>JASJGU010000442.1:0-3115 GCA_033791385.1 Desulfuromusa sp. | reverse complement strand
AGACCCTCTCGGGCAATGTGAGTATAAATCTGCGTGGTGGAGAGGTCGCTATGCCCGAGCAATAGCTGTACAACACGAAGGTCGGCCCCGTGGTTAAGCAAATGGGTAGCAAACGAGTGACGCAACATGTGTGGCGACAGCTTTCGTGAGACATCGCACAGTTCGGCGTATCGACGCACCATGTACCAAAATGCCTGGCGCGTCATTCCTGATTTGCGCGTGGTAACAAACACATAGTCGGTTTGTACCCCTTGTAAAAGTTCCGGCCTGCTGCCAGACAAGTAGGCATTCAGACTTTCATGCGCTTCATCTCCAATCGGAACCAGGCGTTCTTTTTGCCCTTTACCAATTACCCGGACGACGCCCTGGTTCAGATTGATATTGGAAAGCTCCAGACCCACCAACTCACTCACCCGCAAGCCCGTTGCATACATCAACTCCAGCATGGCCTTGTCGCGTGAGCCCAGCGCAGTTCCTGTATCCGGTGCCGCCAACAAGGATTCGACCTGTTCTTCAGTTAGTGCTTTTGGCAGTCCGCGACCGGTCTTTGGGCTTTCGATCAAAGCCACAGGATCGCTGTCGATTTTTCCCTCGCGTACCAACCAACCAAAAAATTGACGATATGCAGACAGGTATCGCGATAGTGAGCGGGGGCTTTTACCCTGTTGAATCTCGGCAGCCAGTATCGCCAGAATATCTTCACGTGTAGCTTCAGTGAGGGTTTTGCCCCGAGCGGCAAGACGGCTTTGTAGATGCAAAAGATCATGACGGTAACTTTGCAGACTGTTATCGCTGAGCCCGCGTTCGGCCCAGATATTATCCAGGAACCGTTCGACAACCGGTTCCTGTTTCATACCCGCGGCAGTGTCCCTTGGACCGGTATTCACCTTCGCTTTACCAGCCATTTGTCACACATATACGTCATCCATAACATTAATGATAACTTAAGCAAAAACTTGCGGGTGGGTTAAGCTTATCAAATACCATGTTTCATATATTTAGGCTGACAGCACAAGAGTCCTTAATTTTGCAATTGAATCAATCAACTTCTTCGATCGATAACGTCTACTGCTCACTACCACGCAGGTTGATGGTCATGTTGTATGACGCTGTTATTTTGCTCGGTTTACTGATCCTGGCTTCGGCGGTAGCATTGCCGTTTGGCGATATTGAAAAGGTTGCCTTTCATGACTTCTGGTTTACCCTGTGGCTGCTGGCAGCCTGCTTTGCTTATCTTGGAGGTTGTTGGCGGTATGGCGGGATGACACTGGGCATGCGCGCCTGGCGGGTAAGGCTTATCAGGGGCGATGAACAGATAATTTCATGGCCGCGATGTCTGCTTCGATTCCTTGTTGGACTGGTTTCGCTGAGTGTATTTGGTCTCGGTATTTTTTGGGCACTTGTGGACTCCAGAAACCGGGGTTGGCACGACCTGGCGGCGCGTACGCTGTTGATCAAAACCTCAAAACACCATTAACCCGCATATTGTGAAAATTACTATTTTGGTTTCTGTTGCCCCCCGGAAAGCGAACCTCAGACTGAACGGCGCAAGATAGTAATCGCAATAATCATCAAAATAGCGGATGGCATAGCCATGCTGAGTGCAACGGGCAGCGAATAAGCTGTTGCAAGATTTTGTGCCGCTGCGTTGATTAACATGAATACACCACCGAGCGTCATACCGATGAAAAGTCTGAAACCATGGTTATGATGCCTGGAAGATCCAAAAACTAAAGGCATACCCGCCATGACCAATGCAATAATTGAAAACGGGTACATGATCTTCTCCCAGAACGCAGACTGATATATCCTATTGTCCAGACCATTGCTTTGCAGATATTTCAGCTGGTCCCACAAGGATCTCATCGAAAGGTAGAAAGGGCGGGTTACAGCCGACTCCAGCAACTCGGGCTTGATCCCGGAAACCCAGGGGGTTCGTTCAGTATTTAAAGAAACCACTTCCGACTTGCCAATTTCAATGATTGAAACGCCTTCAAGGCTCCATTGTTCGCCATCAAAATACGCACTGTCAGCACGGGTGATTTTCTGCGGTCCCGCAAAACCATCAAAATGGTGAATCTCTATTTCCTGAAATTTAATGGATTGCTGGCCACGGTCCGCGGTGAGCAAGGGCCGGCGAATATTGACGATATCACTACCATCCCTCATCCACATACCGGATGACCCGCCAATGATGACCTGGCCGACAAGCTGACTTAATCTATATGCACGGGCCTGTTGCTCGGCATCCGGAGCAACCCACTCGCCTATTGCCATCACCGGTATGGTTACGAACAGTGTACCGGCCATACCTGCAACCGCCAGCCTGAGCCTCGAGACACCGGAAACCCGGAAAGCCACCAGTTCGTTAGCGCTCGCAAGACCACCAACACCCAGCAGGGAACCCATCAAGGCTGACACGGGGAAAATCTGGTATGCCAGCCTCGGGCTTGTTTGCAGCACGAACCAGAAGACGTCAGCGACCCCGTAACTGGCCGTTGTATCACGTAACTCACCCAACACGCTGAACATCATCATCAGCACCGTGAGACTGACCCACACGAGCATAATCCCAAGAATGGTACTCTTGCCGATATATTTATCTACAGTCTTTATCAAGACCGATTCGCCTTAACAGGAAACCGGCCCTGACGCCGGACCCATGCGAAACTTATGATGAGGAAAACCAGGTGAACCCACCACATACCGAGATAAGTGGGAAGGACGCCATCTATCACCCAGGAACGGCACAGGTAAAGTAAATTGCCATAAAGTATGTACACCAGTATACCGAGTACAACCCTGAAACCCCTGCCTTCGCGCGGTTCTGAATGCGCAAGGGGAATCGCCAGCAAACCCAGTACGATGACAGAAATAGCGGGGGACAACCGCCATTGTAGTTCTGCAATCGATTCCACATTTCCGGTTTCGAGAAGTTCTGCTGACGAGACTGAGTTTATCTTGGCATTCTTTCGTTTTCTGAATTCGGGTTCCGGCAAACGCAAGTCATTTCGGGCAAAACTCAGGACCCGCAAATCAAGTTGTCCGGGAGCGACGTCTGTCACCTTTCCGTCTTCAAGAATCAGGTAACGATCCCCGGTTTCGGTATCCATCC
>JASJGU010000441.1:0-2547 GCA_033791385.1 Desulfuromusa sp. | reverse complement strand
GGAAACTATCCAGTGAAGATACGACAAATATTGGACGAAAACATGGATTTGTGGCGCCAAAAAATGGCGGCAGAACATGCAGCTCAATAACACTATTCTTCAAGAATCTCTAAAGACAATAATTACGAATCAACGTTAATTAATGTATCTGAATAAAACAAAATATTATTTGCTGGCATTGGCAAGAGATCGTAGTGCCAAAGTGTTTGAAACGATAACTTCGGAGAAATGCGAAATAAGGATGTTACAAAAGGAGCGTATTAGGTGTGTCAGAAGGATTATGATATGGACCATTACGGTACTTTGTATTTTACACAGTTCTTCAGCATATTGCAGAAAGGTAGACCAGATTGGTTTTGGGTATGGCCAGGAATTTAAGCACAACACAGATATATCACAATATGAAATATTCTATCAACACCCTATTTTCTATGAGAAAAATATTGGGTCAGCATGGAAGATCAAGAGTCTACTGGAATTTGGCGCCGCCCTAATTGATGAGAGCGGATCTGACAATTCTCCTACCGGACGATTTTCCATAATGCCTCAGATGCTGTTGGCCCCGTCTGATTGGATCAATCTTATCGTAGGACTCGGGGCAGGATTCATGGCGGGAGAAACCGAGTTGACAGATCAAAATCTTGGGGGGGCTTTCTTGCTCTCATCAAAAGTCGGGTTGCAAATTTTTTTGGGGAGTCGGTGGGCGGTTGGATACACGTTTTACCACCAATCTAATGCCGGCATTTATAACCATAACCAAGGACTAAATATTAACCAATTGGCGATTACATACCAGTTATGACCTGGTTCTTTGCAAAAAAACGGTCAGTGCTATGTGAAGTGGTAGGGAAAAAGTGGACGAATTTACAGTTAAGCATCAAGTACTAGCATTACTCCTAAAAGACTACCAAGATCGCCTAATGAATCAAAATATTTTCTGATATTTTGGTTCTTTAGTGAGTTGTTGGTATTGTTTCTGTATCGGCTCGCAATGACAAGCGCTCAATGCCGCAATAAATGACAATAAGAACAGGGGCAGTAGACTATGAAGAGTCAAAAAATGAACTATAGTGCGGTAGTTATTGGTTTGTTGGTAAGTATTTGGGTTACCAGTTCATATGCCCAGAATTCGGACAATGCTGCTTCTAAGGACGTTTCTAGAGGTGATAAAACCGGAACGAATCCGATAAACTTTTCACCTGAGCTACGTTTGTATAATGAGACTCTTAAGTTGAACACCGAAGGCGATGGAGTGCAGAATATTACAACGCTGGAAGGGCGGATTTCGTTACTGGATGAGAAGTTTCAGCTCAGGGTCAGGGCCCGGGGCGTTTTTCTGAAGGCTGATTTCGACGAAGATGGGGTCGATGAGGTAGACGATTCTGGTTTCGGTGACCTTGACTTTCGTCTATTGACTGTCCCTTATATGAGCATGGCAAAGAAACAAGCTTTAGCGGTAGGGCTAGAGGTATTTCTTAATACTGCCTCCGAAGATACACTAGGGACCGG
This sequence comes from Desulfuromusa sp., assembly GCA_033791385.1. Lineage (GTDB taxonomy): Bacteria > Desulfobacterota > Desulfuromonadia > Desulfuromonadales > Geopsychrobacteraceae > Desulfuromusa. The sequence continues at coordinate 1,038 of JASJGU010000441.1, read as the reverse complement.
TGTAACTTCACTCGGCCCACAGGTGTTTTACGTTAAATTCCTGCCAACAGGCCTTTTTGCACCAGGTCTGCAGTGGAAAATTAGCGTGGATGAAGATACTGGACGCAGTGAGGAAGACAAAATTCTCATTGACCTCAATTATCTGCGTATGGCAAAGGATAAGCAATCTTGGTTCTTCGCGGATCCACAGATCGTTTTTGATAATGAGAACAACACTGAATACGTCATTCTTGACGTAGAAATTGGTGTTATGATGAGCAAGTGGACTAGTCTGAAGGGTCAAAGCATCTATATCCGACCTTCAGTTGGCATTGGCAACGATCGGCCAGTAGATGGGTCGGTGGAGATCGGATACAAGTTTGTATTCTAAGGGGCTCTGTTGCAAAAAAGATGAATAGTTAATAAGTGGACCTGCGGGTCTATTTGAACAGAAAGGTACAGTGTTGAGAAATTTGACAAGCTCATCAACGTATCTTTCTATATGAAGCAAAAGTCGTAGTTTTGATGCAGTTTTAGACAAGGCCCTGGTGAAATCAAAATGACAATAATGGAATTTTAAATAAGTGGCGAATTGGTTCGCTGCTCCTAGCAGTATCAACCTCCAACAATAAAGGAAAAGAAAGATGAAAAGAAAAGGATTTATCGTAACAGTTGCACTCGTATGTTCATTGCTATGTGGCCCCATTTTTTCACAGGCTGGGGACAACCTGGTGCAGAATGTCGCCGATGGCTGCAAAACAGAACTGGACACCTATTGCAAGGATGTTACCCCCGGTGAGGGGCGTGTATTGGCCTGTCTTTATGCCCACGGGGATAAACTTTCCGGACGGTGTGAGTACGCTCTCTACGATGCAGCGGCCCAGCTGGAACGTTTCGTGGCAGCCCTCAGTTTCGTGATCAACGAATGTCGGAACGATCTTGTAACGCTGTGCAGCGACGTCCCCGCCGGTGAAGGCCGTCTGATTGAATGTCTGGCGACAAATGAGCCAAAGGTCAGCGAGCGCTGCAATCAGGCCATAAAGGATGTAGAGTAATAAT
>JASJGU010000440.1:0-8457 GCA_033791385.1 Desulfuromusa sp. | reverse complement strand
GTTAATTTTTCCTCTTCTTTTGGAATTATAGATACAATGGCGCTAGTTTAAGGGTAGCTGGCAGCAAACCCGGGACTGTCCACGCACGGGGACAGTCCCGGTTTTGCTGCCAGCTACCCTTAAACTAGCGCCATTGTATCTATAATTCCAAAATAAGAGGAAAAATTAACGGCCTTCGAGCAATCCCCTTATTAAAGCAGCGCCGTAGGGTTTTTCGGACTTCAACGCGCAATTCTTCCCAGTCGCTGATCATGTCATGACTGTGTTCTTGCAACAGGTTACAGACCGCTTGTTTCGCTTCTGCAAGTAAAGCTTCACTCTCTTCATTTTCTTCCGGCACAAATCCCTTGGTGAAAATATCTGGGCCCTGGACAATCTCTCCCGTTGACTGGTTGATTGCCAGCATCAGAATGACCATCCCATGGTTGGCAAGATGACGACGATCGCGTATTTCCATCGTGCCAACATCGCCGACACCTTTGCCGTCAACAAACACCCTTCCGGTTTCGAACCGTTCCTCAATTTTCATGCCCTCTGCGCCGATGGAAAGCCGTTGACCATTTTCCAGAACCAGGGTGTTTTCTGCCGCTAAGCCCATCTCGATAGCCAACTGTTTATGTTTGACCAAGTGGCGATACTCACCATGCACTGGGACAAAATATTTAGGTTTGACCAGACCGTGCACTAACTTTAATTCTTCGCGGCTGGCATGCCCGGAAACATGAATTTCACTGGTTTTTTCGTAATAAACTTCGGCGCCGCGCCGATACAGGTTATTGATCAGGTCGCTGATCGCTTTTTCATTGCCGGGAATAAATTTTGACGACAGGATGACTGTATCACCTGGATTCAGTTCGATCTGTTTGTGATCTCCCAGGGCGATCCGCATCAGCGCACTGAGTGGTTCTCCCTGGCTGCCGGTGGTGATGATCAGCACCTGCTCGGGTGGCAGGTCGCGCATGGCACGCAGATCGATAAATTGTTCTTCTGTAATCGTCAGGTAACCCAGTTGCCTGGCGATATCAACATTGCTGACCATGCTGCGCCCGTTAATCAACAGCTTTCGCCCGGCAATTTTTGCGGCATCTGCTATTTGCTGAATCCGATGAATATTGGACGAGAAGGTTGCGACAATCACTCGCTGTTGGCATTGCGGAATCATCTCTTCCAGGACTTTCCCAACGGTACGCTCTGATAGGGTGTAACCTTCGTTTTCAACATTGGTTGAATCGGCTAACAGCAGCAGGACACCTTCTTCTCCCAATTCTGCCAGTCGTGCCAGATCGGTATTCTCACCATCAACTGGAGTCTGGTCGATTTTGAAATCTCCGGTATGAACGACCATCCCGGCGGGGGTGCGGATGGCGAATCCAACCCCATCCACAATGGAATGAGCCGCTCGGTATGGCTCCACTTCAAAGGGGAATAGATCGATTTTTTCCCGTGGTTTAATCTGCACCAATTCGACCTGCTGATCCAGTTCAAACTCCTTCAGTTTGTTCCGCAGCAATCCCAGGGTCAGGCAGGTTCCATAGATAACCGGTTCACCCAGTTGTTTCCAGAGGAACGGGATTGCCCCGATATGATCTTCATGACCGTGTGTTAAAACCAGTCCGACAATATCATCCGTGCGATTTTCCAGTGCATTGATATCTGGTAGAACCAGGTCGATGCCAAACATGTAGGCCTCGGGAAACATTAACCCGCAATCGATCAGCAGAATCTTCCCTGCATATTCAATTCCCAGCATATTCATGCCGATTTCACCAAGGCCACCAAAGGGGAGCAGGTGTAGTTTCTCGGAGTGCTTATCAGGCATTTGTTGTTGCTCCTTGCAGGCTATTGGCAATCTGATCATGAACCTTGTTGGTCAACACATCGATATCACTGCTTTTTAGTCCGTCCGTGGGGATTGGTCGGAGAAACTCTAATGTCAGAGAGCCGCCATTGATTTTCCAGCGGTCTTTGGGCTGAATTTGATAGCTGCCGTGAATGGCGATGGGAACCACCGGTACCTGTGCTTTAGCCGCAATCAACAGGGCACCTTTTTTAAACGCTTGCAGTTGGCCATCTGGGGTGCGGGTGCCTTCAGGAAAAATAATCATTGAAGTTCCTTCTTTGATACGCTGTGCGGCCGCAATAATGTTCTGCATTGTGTAGCGCTGATTGGAACGATCAATCGGGATGAAGCCGCTACGTTTCAGTGCTAAGCCGAAAAGTGGGATCCGGAACAGTTCTTGTTTTGCCATCCAGCGAAACTGGATCGGCAATCCTGCATAGATGATTGGAATATCAAAATTACTCTGGTGATTGGAGACATAGATAGCTGGGCTATCTATGGGAATATTTTCGATGCCCCGAATCTGTACTTTTAGCCCGGCAAAAAACAGACAGCTTCGTCCCCAGAAACGGATAAATGAATGCGTTTGATGCTGGCCGAATAGGGATACAACTAGAGCTAGAACCGTTGCGATGAGCGTCCATGGAAAAAAAAATATATAGAAACAAAACGTGCGCAGCACGGAGGATCCTCCAGAATAAATATAAACAAGCCATAATACTGATATACGGGGGAGTTCGTCAAATAATTTCAATAGATTGATGTAATGTCGAGGGCAGGCTGCGGTTTTCCACCAGTTAAATTTCACTAGCACTTACCTGTTTAGGCTCTGTCCAGTATTTTACGCACCGTCAACGCCAGTTGCTCAGCCTGGAATGGTTTGGTCATACAAATTTTGATGCCGACTTGCTGGGCTTTCGCATTTTTGCCAGTGTCATTGACCCCGGTGCAAAGTAAAATCGGCAGATCTGCACGAATTTTCAGCAGTTCTGCTGCCAGATCGATACCGTTTATCTGCGGCATGGCATAGTCGGTAATGACCATATCAAACAGTGTTGGGTTTTGTTTGAATACCCGTAATGCTTCGGGACTTTCGGTGGTGGTAGTCACCTGATAGCCGTAACGTTCCAGCATCGCTTTAATCAGGTCGGCAATCGGTTTTTCATCGTCAACAACTAAAAGACGTTCCGTAGCCACTGGCACAACGATTGGAGTAGAAACATCTTGGCGGATTTGCGGGTGACCTGCGGGAATTGGCAAATAAATTTTGAAACAGGTCCCTTTGCCTAACTCGCTGTCAACTGAAATGTATCCGCCAAAATCACGAATAATTCCGTGGGCGACCGCCAGGCCGAGTCCGGTTCCCTCCCCGGTTTTTTTCGTCGTGAAATAAGGCTCGAAAATTTTCTCCAGAGTCGCTTTATCTATTCCGGTTCCGGTATCGCTGACCAGTAGCTGGAGATACCCTCCGGCAAGAGGTTCAAATGGCGGGATGGCTGTCTCTGGTTGAATGTCTATTCTGTTCAGAGATATTTCCAGCATGCCAGTTTTTTGCTCGCGCATGGCATGGTAAGCGTTCGTGCAGAGATTCATGAGTATTTGGTGAATTTGTGTCCCATCGGCAAGGATTGGCGGGCAGTTCTGATCTATATCTTGCCTAATCTCGATGGTGGTTGGGATGGCCGGCCGCAGAAGTCTTAACGCTTCTGCAATGATTTTTTGAATTTCGATCGGAGCCATCAGATGATCTGTTTTGCGGCTGAAAGCCATAATTTGCTTCACTAGCTCTGTCGCTCTTTGACCGCCTATTATCACCTGTTGCAAAGAATCCAGCGCTTTGGAATCCTGCGGAATATGGAATTGAGCCAGTTGAGCATACCCCAGAATGGCGCTTAGAATATTGTTGAAATCGTGTGCAATGCCGCCAGCCAATGTGCCAAGCGATTCCATCTTCTGCGCCTGGCGGAGCTGATGCTCCAGTTTTTTTCGTTCACTGATGTCTCGGACGACCGCTATAATGTAATCATTCTCCTCATCTTTAATGTATTGATGGCTGATTTCGACCGGAAAGGTTTTGCCCTCTTTGGTTGTATGGGTTGTTTCGAAAAAGGAGGATTGGTTCTTCTGCATATCGCCAACCCGTTGCCGCCAGCCATCAATCCCCTGATAGGTGTGGTTAAGATCGATAACTCTGAGTTGCAATATTTCATCGTAGCTGTAACCCCAGCGCTCACAGGCTCTCAAGTTGACATCCCGAATCCGGCTGGTTGTTGCATCGATAATAAAAAAAGCATCGTTTGACTGGTCAACCATGGTGCGAAAGTGCTGTAGTTGGTTGTCGCGCTCACGGTGGGTGGTCTGGTCCCGAGAGACAACGATGATGGCAGCAATTTTTTCGTTTTTGTCCCTGATGCCAGATGCTGAAATGTCTACACGTAGAAGTTTACCATCTTCCCTGGTTAGCTCAGCTTCTTGATTGAAATGTTGATCCTTATGAATTCTACCCAGCAGGACTGGCAATTGATCATTGTTAAGGGCGCTAGCGAATGAGTCGCCCAATGACAGGCACTTTATTCCGTAAAAAAGCTTTGTGTGGGCAGGGTTAACCTGTAAAATTGTCCCTTCAGGGGAAAGGATACAGGTGGGGGTTTTGGCTTGTAAGTATGTTTTTTTGTATATGTCTACTTCTGACAGTGTCATTGATTCCCCCCCTCTGAAAAGGTTTTCTATTGAGGGGAAGTATACCCCTTATTGAAAAATAAGGGAAATTTAAGTATTAAAATGGGCAGGCTATTCGTAGAATCTGGTTTCTCGTGTGGCCAGTCATGAGGGTATTCAGCTCAAGCTCAGTAAAGAGGCATTCACGCTGATTTCACTGTTCCGTCGGCTTTCTGCTGACAATAAGAAAGAAAAGCTACTCGAACTTGCTTACCTCTCTGCTTTTGAAAATTCTGATAAGTCAAATGAGTGGTTCTAGCTAGAGCACTCAGGAGAAAAGTTGGAGTTTTGCGACGCAACTGGCCATCCTATTGCTGTTTTGTCAACGGGGGCAAAAGACATGTAGGGGGCACAATGAGTGACAATCGGAGTCACAATAATTCCAGGGAATTATGAAAAATCTAACCTTATATCCTGAAATTACCAGACCCCAATTGATGGAAATATCCTACATAATGAATAAGCTTTTCTCTACATAGTGATGTAGTTATCTTTCCAGAACTCCGGGTTAGACCTACTACCCATTCCGCAAGCTATCCACCTAAGATGAAAACAAAACTGCCATCCCCAGATTTAAAAGAGATGCCGGCTTATCAAGAACTCAGGATATTTGAAACACCCATCTACGGCGCAAATATCCTTTCAAAAACCCTAAGGACATGCGCAAATGAGATATGATAGGACATTTGCAAACGAAGTGTAGCGAATAATTGATCACCCTTGGAATTTGTTATAACTGCTAAGATTTGAAATTCTTACAAAACTATTACCTGTTTTTTGGTAAGTTGAAGAAAAAACAAAAGACAACAAAACAAGTTATATTTTTATATTGACAATAATTACCTGTTTGGTTATTGATAAATCATCAACAACTTGTTGTGGCAGGCGAGGAGTTGACAATTAAAGCTAAAACCTCTCAAAATATAGCCCCGCGACCCCCCTCCTGGTTGCGGGTTTTTTTTATGATTTTGGGCTGGTTTGCGGTCACCCAATATTCCATTGGCTTCGCGAAAACAACAAAGCCGTACCTTTCCCAAAAAAAATCGTTTCATGAGTAAATCTCGCCGACTTATGACCGAAATTTTCTTCTTGGCTAAGTGGCAGGAAAGCGATTGATCAGCAAGCCCCCCATTATGACATGATATTTGCGAAAGCCCGATCTGGATTGCGATAATTACAGGCGGTTAGCTCCTCCGATCTACTGATTCTTACCGTGTCAAAGATCCTATAGCAACGTCTGTCCTTCAAAGCAGGCAAATCAACCGGTCCACAGTGCTAAGTGTTGCGACTCACTAGCCATCTTGAAGTGTCTTGGATATCGGGGCTGCATCTGAATTTTTAATAGATTCCCCAATACCATGAAAATCCCAATGGAACAATATGTCATCAAGCCTAGTAACTATTTAAGAAAGCGGTTGCAGAAATATATCAGAATTTTTGGCACTTTCTGTGCTTGTCTAAAGAGCTCCATCATTTTTGGATCATAATTCAACTTTACATTCCTGGAGTCGTACCTCTGTTATGTCCGATCAAAACCAGAAGCTGTTCAGAGCTCTCATCGATGTTGGTAAAGAACTCGCAGCAATCACCGATCTCGATCATTTATTACCACGGATTCTAGAAATCGCCCGTGAGGTTTTTCATTTCGAGAATGCCATTATCCGGTTGTTTACTGATGATGGAAAAACTCTGGAAACGGCTGCCTCTTTTGGTTATAGCAGAGAGGCAACCGACAGTCCGATCTATTCAGGCCAAGGTATTATGGGAAAGGCAGCGAAATTCGGGATGCCTTATCTGATCCATAACCTTAGCCAGACTGATGATTATATTCCCGGTATTGAAGCTGCCCGTTCGGCACTGGCCGTCCCCTTGACCGCCCGGGATCGGGTTATCGGAGTATTCAACGTTGAAAGCCAACAGCCAGAAGCTTTTACCGCAAGTGATTGCGATTCTCTTTCTATTCTTGCCGGACAGGCAGCAATTGCAATAGACAACGCAAATCTCTATCAGGATCTATGTCGTGTTTCTCGGGAGAAGGATAATCTTAATGATCTTAACGAACAAATCCTCTCAAGTATCAGCCTGGGATTGTATACGATAGACAGCCAGATGAAAATCACCTCCTGGAATGGAAGCATGGCAAAAATGAGCCATATTCCTGCAGAAAAAGCACTTGGCTGTCCGCTCCTGGAGATGTTTCCATTTCTGGAAAAGGAAGGGATTGCTGAACGTTTGCGCCAGGTATTGTACACCGGAAAAGCCGAAAATCTGCGGTTATTGCACCGTGGTCATGCTGGGGGAAATCGCTTACAAAAGAGGCGCTTAGCCCCCTTAAAAGAGAATGGTGAAACTGAAGGTGTTGTTGTCGTTGTTGAAGATATTACTGAATTTGAACAACTGCTGGCACAAACGATACAATCAGAAAAACTCGCTGAAGTAGGGCGCATGAGCGCCGGTATCGCCCATGAAATCAATAATCCGTTGGCAGTTATCAGTTTTGCAAACCAAATTTTACTAGAAGAAACCAATTATACGTCCGATCAACTTGAACTCCTACAACGAATCGATAACGAAGTTGAGCGTCTAAAGGGGTTGACTACAGAATTACTCTCTTATTCTTCTGGTACTCAGGAGGAGAAGCGTAAACCTACTGATATCAATGTCACACTGAGAGAAGTTCTGGCTTTGATGCGCTATGAATTGAATAAAAAACAAATTAAATCTATCGAAGATCTTGCTGAAATACCGGTACTCATTATTGATAGAAACAGATTCAAACAAATTTTTATCAATTTAATTTTAAACGCTGTCCAAGCCATGGACTCGGGTGGCCAAATTCAGATATCCACTGAAGTAAATAATGACAAGAGCATCTTTATCCGTTTGTGCGACAGCGGTCCTGGCATCCCCGATGAATTGAAACAACGTATTTTTGAGCCTTTTTTTACTTCAAGAAAAGATGGCAGTGGTACAGGTCTAGGTTTGTATTTATGTCGAAAAATAATAGCGGATTATCAGGGGAAGCTGAATGTCTACGACACTTCGTCAGGTGGGTGCTGTTTTGAAATTATGCTTCCGGCAAAATTAACTCAATAAAAACTTCTGCCTATTTTTTAGCCATTAATATTGTCTTCGGTATAAATATTAGACTTTAGTCGCACTATTTTTTACCCTTTTGCCCATGCGTTCAGTAGTTTTTTTTTGGTATGGAACCTGCTAAAGCGTATCCCGTGTTCTAACTTCATCATAGTTTTTGAAACTGAATCTGAAATGACAAGCAAAGGCGCTTTGATTTCCTACATAGGAAAAATGCGCCTTTTTTTATAAACACTCTAAAAGGAGAACCTCAGAATGAAAAAGGTCGAATGCATTATCAAGCCGTTCAAGTTGGACGATGTTAAAGCCGCCATCTGCGATCTGGGCATCAACGGGATGACCGTCAGTGAAGTGCGTGGGTTTGGTCGCCAGAAAGGGCATACGGAGTTATATCGCGGAGCCGAATATCAGATCGATTTTATCCCGAAAATAAAACTTGAACTGGTTCTTGCCGATGATCAAGTCGAAGCCGTTGTCGCCGCCGTTCAACGCGAAGCCAGCACCGGCCGGATTGGCGATGGCAAGATCTTTGTCAGTGCCATCGATCAGTCGATTCGAATCCGGACCGGAGAAGCGGGTGAGGATTCCCTTTAAACCAATAGATAAGCGTTTAATTCAGACGTTCAATATAAAAGGAGAACAAAAGATGAAAAAGCTCATTGCTGTACTACTCGCCGGGTTACTGGTGCTGCCCACCCTGGTTTTGGCTGAAGATGCCCCGGTTTCTGAGATGACTTACATCCTCAATACCTTTTCCTTCCTCTTGATGGGAATATTGGTCATGTGGATGGCTGCCGGTTTTG
>JASJGU010000439.1:0-3374 GCA_033791385.1 Desulfuromusa sp. | reverse complement strand
GCCGGGATGATTTTTGCCAATTCAATGAACAGCATCAGTCTGGCTGGTGAACGGCTGGAAGCAGAAATCAGCAGAGATATCCCGTATGATAAAGCCCGCAGCATTGCCCTTCAGGCCTCCCTTATTCCAATAACCAACTCTTTGCTCGCCGTTGGTTTGGTTTCCCTTCCGGGGATGATGACCGGGCAGATCCTCTCCGGGGTTTCACCGCTGATTGCTGCCAGATATCAGATCATGGTAATGTGTATGATATTCGGTTCAGCTGGAATCTCGGCGGCTATTTTTCTGACATTAATCAAGAGTGACCTGAAAGAACTGAAGAGTTAAAACCTCTCCTGTCAACATTTCTATAAAATCAATTCGTAAGGATATCAAATGAAGTATCCGGATTTTTATAACAACATTGCCCCCATTCATATGATTGACCCACTCGCACAGTTGCTTGGCGCTGTTGATGATGGCTTGATCACCTACAACTATCTCGATATGGTAAAACTGGCCGGACACTCTTGCCCTACGGTTGCCGGAGCATGGATCATGTGTGACCTCGGCCTCAAAAAACTCTACGGGGAGGCCACCCCGGTGCGGGGAAATATCAAAGTTGAAATGGATGGAACCCTCGATGCAGGAGTCAATGGTGTTATTGCTCAGTGCATCACCCTAATTACCGGAGCCGCCAACGAAGGGGGATTTAAAGGACTTGGGGCAGACTACGCCCGCAACAATCGACTCTTTTTTAACTGCAACATCAATGGTGAAGTTCGCTTGACCCGCCTCGATAACGGTCAAAATATCACCATGGACTATGATCCTTCGTCTGTCCCTTTTCATCCCCAGATTCAACCACTGATGCAAAAAATTAGACAAGGGATGATAGAACAGGAAGAAAAAGTCTTTTTTGCTACAGAATGGCAAAATCGAGTTAAAAAGATTCTTACAGCTCCAGAGCGATGGGAGCAGTTGCTCACATTTAAATAATTGATTTTTTTTGTTTCAACACGCTGGTAAAACCCATGGACTTTAGTCCAAGACTTTCAGTTGCTATTTCTGTTCCCTTCTCCCTGAGGGAGAAGGTGCCCGTCAGGGCGGATGAGGGGGCCGTTATCGCTGGAATTTCCCCTCACCCGACGCTTCGCACCACCCTTCCCAAGGGGAGAGGGGATGATTTTTGATCTTTGTTTGCAAGGTCACCATTTGAAAGTCCTTTTATGTGCCCAAAAAGATTGATCTTACATTTTATTGCCGCGATACCGTTGTTACTATCGGTCTCCTGCACAGGAATATTTCAGACGAAAGAAGCTGTGGAGATTTCTCCACAATATGTCTCTGCTGAGCACAGTAACTCGCTGTTAGCCAGATATGCCCCCATCTTTATCCTTGAAGATCCTGCCAAGAGCTACAATAAGATTGGCACCCCTGCCGTGCGTGAGGATAAAAATGGTCAGCCGGATGTTTATGTCGATTCACACAAACCAACCATTTACGCAATGGAGCAAAAGTTTAAGGATAATGGTGGGGACTACACAAATCTCATCTATCGGGTTCATTTTGAAAAAACCCCATACAAACACCTCACAGCTGGCAGGAATCTAGGACTATTTTTTATTGTCACCCTTAACCAGAAGAATCAACCGCTTCTGGTCACCACAGTTCACACTTGCGGTTGTTATTTGGCGATTATTCCAACCTCCTATCTGCCTAAAGAATCCTATCCAGAAAACTGGCCTCTTGGCGGACAGGATGTCTTTGGGGAATATCTGCCCAGTTTTATAGACATGAAAGAGTCGGTTGATGCACAGCATAAATTTGTTTTTTCAATAAGGGGTGGAACCCATCGGGTTATGCATCTTGATCTATCAACAGAAAGTGACATCACTTCCCCTGCTGATTTTGTTACCGCAGCTTTAGAACCGATGACAAGCCTACGCGAGCTCCCTTTTGGTGATTCTAAAATCTCTTTTTTTGAAACCGAGGGCGCCCGTAAAGGGTACGTCCGCAATAGCCATAAACCCTACGAGCGGCTGTTCATGAGCTGGTGGGCTATGGATTGGCGAGTCGGCGAAGATAAAGATGTAGGTCCACGAGAGGAGACAGGAACAACCTTTTATACAAGTCTCAAATTTTGGGCGTGGAAAAAGTCTGATCTTTGGGATTTTGCAGAGTTTCTGAAATATTGGGGATGGAAGCTTTAAATCTGAATCAAAGCTGAACAGCAATAACCGTCATATTATCTTCCAAATCACCCAATCAACTGATCCTCAAAACCTTGGCACCACGGATTTTGCGTTCCTTGAGTTCGAGCAGAGCCTGATTTGCATCTTCCAGAGGGAATTCTTCGTAGGTGGGGTGAAGTGGAATTTCCGCAGCTAATTTGAGGAATTCGGTGACATCTTTCCGGGTGACATTGGCAACGCTCTTGATGCTTTTCTCCATCCAGAGATCACGGGGGTAATCGATTCCAGCCAGTAGATCACGGTCATGATTCTCCTTGCGAATGGCGTTGATCACAAGCCGCCCACCCGGAGCCAGTTGGCGCAATGCCGCGACCACTGGCCGCCAAGCCGGAGTGGTATCGATGATCGATTGCAAAAGTTCCGGGGGAGTGTCCTCACTAGCACCTGCCCAGGTTGCACCGAGTTCCAGAGCGAAATGCTGCTCTTTTTCACTGCGGGCAAAGACATAAATGGGAGTATCCGGATACTGATGTCGTACCAGTTTCAATACCAAGTGCGCCGACGCACCAAATCCAGTCAGACCAAGCGGCCCATTTGAGTCAAGTCCGGCAAGTTGTAAGGAACGATAACCGATCGCTCCGGCACAGAGCAGCGGCGCAGCTTCTGCATCACTAAAGGTATCAGGAAGAGGATGAGCAAAGCCTGCTGGCACCACCATATATTCAGCATAACCGCCATCAGCATCACGGCCGGTCGCTCGAAATTCGGGACAGAGATTTTCCAGTCCATGGAGACACCAGCGGCAATCGCCACAGGCTGAATAGATCCAGGCAACACCAACCCGCTCACCCAGATGTCTTGAGCTGACATCGGCTCCGACCTTGTCAATCTGACCTACCGCCTGATGGCCAAGAATCACTGGAAGCTTTGGCGGCGGAGTCCGTCCTTCGATTTCATCCAGTTCAGTGTGACAGACACCACAAACCGCCACCCGGATACGCACCTCACCCAAACCGGGTTCGGGAATTGGATATTCAACCAACCGCAAAGGTTCACGTTCAACCCTTAAATCGGATAGTTTTTCCAGCAGCATAGCTTTCATCATGTGACTCACCCGAATGGCACAAGTTTAAACAATTTTGTAGTAATCTCGGGACTGTCCCCAGCATCATCGGGGGCTGTCCCAAGAGTTTACGAGCC
>JASJGU010000438.1:0-5339 GCA_033791385.1 Desulfuromusa sp. | reverse complement strand
TACACTTTCTCACAGTAAAGTACCAAAAGCCATAATGTTTTTTTTAGTATAGATTATAGTAGGATACATATATTTTAATGGCCGGACGCAAAACAGGCCAGCCGGTCCCTCAGGATTCGGTTCCGCGCTCCAATAAGCATTGATTGTCGTTTCCCGGTGGTATCCCTATCTAGCTGAATACTCAGGCAATAAGTGGCGTTTTATTTTCCATACTGCGTGATATAGCAGGAATCGGTTCCGCACCTCATCTTGCAGTAAGAGGGCAGCCCTGGTCAAAATTACACTTTTCCACAGTAAAGTTCCAAAAGCCATAATATGTTTTTTTAGTATAGATTGTAGTATGATACAGCTATTTTAATGGGAGGGAGCAAGAACAGGCCAACCGGTCCCTCAGGAATCGGTTCCACACCTCGAAAAGCACAACAAGAAATGAATACGATGCATGTGGAGCAAAGTTTTCCATCTTATGTACTATAGGCAAATCATCAATATAGGCGGGAAGGCCAACACTGTCCCTATGCTCTTCGTTTATGAACGAACCTTCTCGGCCAAGCCAACCCCACTCCACACCTGGGTGTGTCCAGATCCTGAGAATGCTGGTTTCTATTTTCCAGACGGCTCGACTAGTATAGCCACGGGTTCAACTCGCTGTTGTCCTTGAGGTGTGCTTTCTTCAAAGCACCATTTACATTTAGGGATTTATTCTTGATCTCGGCGACCTTGCAGACAAAATAATTGTTTACGTCCTTTTGGTCGCAGTATTTGACCAGTAGGTCATAGGCCAGAGCCCGGATTTGTGCCACTTGCGCGCTGGTCATACTATCTGGAAGGTTACTAGAACGTGCCGCAAGCGCGTAGAAAAGATCAAGCTCTTTGAGATTTTTTTTCTTTGGCCCGATAAGATCTTTGTAAAGCTTTTCCCGCAACTCTTTATTCCAGCCCCTCAGGGAACGTACATCCAGTTTCTGAAGATCTTGGATGGCAAGCGTCTGTTCACGTTTTCCAAATGACTGGGGGTTATTATTCCACGGCCAATAGGTCATGTAGTCAAGCGTATAGGGAAAGACAGTAGTATGATCAGTTGCGTGGTCACACGCTTTGAGGAGCCAGGAACCAACATGCTTTGCAATTGCATCTGGATGATCCTTGGGATTATCTACGCTGGTGCTCTCTTTGTATTCTGGCGAGCCGAAATAAACGACCTCATCGTACTGCAGGATCTGAGTATTTTGGAATAACGTGCTAAACTGTTCGAGTTTGTTAACAAAGTAGGTCTTGCCATCTATTTCACTCAGATCACCTGACTCTCGTTCTTTTGTCCGGCCCACCACACCCTTAGCCAGGTTATTGAAGTCAGCACCCTGTATCGCCCGACGCTGAATGAAGCCTTGGATAGGAATGTTGAACTGAAGGTTCCAGTACTTAGATATAGTGTTGACGGCGGCAATGTTCGGTTTCATCCCAGGCTTGTTCTTCTCGTCCTTGTAGTAATTCTCTATATCGTTCTTTGTCTTTAAATTCTCCTCGGCTTTAATCCATTTGCCTACGAATTTTTCAGGGAAAAAATCGTAGGCATATAAGTATAGATCTTGAGTATTCGCCATCTTATATTCCAGAATCTTCGGATCAGTGAGTGCCTGTGGTTCTTTTTTGTAGTTTTTGAGCAATATACCGCCCGTGAAATAGCTTTTCCCAAGGATGTGCAACGTCGGGTACCACTTGCTAGTGCTATAGAATGAGTTGGTACGAATTTTGAAATTATCTGCCCATGATCCATCAACGGTCCCATGGTAGATCGATGCATCCTTGCGCAGGCGCCCGAAAATAACGCCTGGATACATATTCGGGCGTACGCCGTTTTCATAGGTCCAGCAGGCGTGGGCCGTAGGCCCCATGTATGCGACAAAGGCAAGATAGTCAGCGACATCATGATCGGTGGGCGAACGGACCGCCACCGCACTCGATGCGACCATGAGCGTAAAAAGGGTTGTTACCGCTACAAGCTCTGCGCGCCTCATAACTGACCCAGTTTGCGACGCCCTGCATCGATGGTGGGATATGTTTGCCAAACAGCGTCTAATAACCGTTGTCCACATGGGATCCTCCTGCAGTTGCATTAAAGAAAAATCACTTTTCTTTAGCTATGTTTTTCGCTCACAATCTCGATGCGAATAACTATTCCCACCACGGGACTTCGACGGACAACCATTTTTAGTTGGGTCTCTAACGCTTGATAAGGCAATCAAATAGCCATTCAGAGCTCGCGAGGGTTTTTGGGTTCTATGCACACAGAAACCTTGAATTTATATTTTGGGTCGCCGTTGTAGGGTTCGCTGTCATTGGTCGCCAAGTACAGTCGGCCATACCCTGGATACTCCCCAAGAGTAGCGCGACCGCCAACCTTAATTCCCAGTGCTTGGCCAACATAGAACCAAGTACCACGATCAGCTGGATTATTATTTTCGTAACCTTGCGTTTCTATTGCGGAATTGCCTTCCCGTGCGGTATCACCGAGTCGAGCGATTAACGCGAACGGTTGAATATTTTTTATTGGAAAGCCACCTGAAGGTACTGGCCCTTTATCCCAAGTGTACCAACCTCGAGGATCATAAGGATCGGTTGCCAGGACACCGCTCCAGTTTTTGCCAGATGCGTTAATCTTCAACGTGTCGCCGGGCTCCAGAATCGCATCTGTTTTAACCGTCCCTCCATCTGGGCCATCGAAAACATAATACGGCTCAAAATCGCAATTGTCTTTGGTTGAAAGGTCGACAATTTCAGGGCTGTTATCCGTCACCAATTGTGCTATCGCGAGAGCTCTAGGTCCGGTTTCAGGAGAAGTTGAACCCACATAGCGCATCTTGATGGCAATCGCCGTACCGGGGTTTTCGTTGCTGTCAAACTTTGCCCCAGCACTAATGTAGTCTTGTAAGTTTTTGAGCATCGTCGCGCCGTCCTTAATATCGAGGAGTTTTGTCGTTACCTTTCCTGTGCTACCAACGCTGAGGACGCCTACCTTCATACGTTCCAGTTTCGAATGGATCTCTGCCTCAGCAGATCCACTAATTTGTGCTGTCGTTGCGTTAACACTCGCTTCTACATCTGTTTCTTTCAAACTCGTCGTAAAGCTTAATAGCAAAATCCGACCATATATGACCTCACTTACATATAGCATGGGATTTTTTAGCTTTGCAAAACGCTTGACATCATCCAACGAAACGGTCGGCGCAATGAATGGATGAGCGTTGTCCGTCAAATCAAAACCAACACGGTAAAATTCCTGCACGTACTTAACAAAGTACGTCTGTTCCATGGTTTTAAAATTTGCTTTTGCGTCCACTTTTGCGCTGACACCGACCCCGTCATATGCAATGCCAAGTTTTACCATCGCTTCTAGCTGTGATCCTGCAGTCACTACCTGATAAGCGACAGTAGCGGCGCTGTCCGAGGCATCAAATTTCCGGATCATATCTTTAATCGCTTGGTTCGTACCCGCCAATGTCATCGTTTTGAGTTCGTGGGAATAATCAGCTTGGTCCTGCGAGCGGCGTACAAAATTGGTCGTAATAACGACACGTCCGCCGGATCGATCAAGGTGTATCGGTGCGAATCGGCTGTTTCCGATCGAAGCACCTTGCACCAACGCCCCAGGCCAAGTGAGGTCGGAATATGTCTTTAGCAAAGAAAGTTCTGCTTGATTATTTATAAATTTGCCTCCTGATTGCTGGGTGCCAGTCAAGCCAGCCCTCAGATTCGGAATTTCTTGCAATGTTGCGGGTTCCGCCTCAATGACTGTCAGTTTCGGTAGACTGTCTAGGTAGTTGCGTACGGCAGTACTATCAGCGCCCCATGCATAAGATGAAACGATCGCGTAGAACCACAGGCTACTAACACCCAGAGTTGTGAGATTTAACATCCATCGATAGTTCATAAATTTCCTTCTCCTTAAATTCGATGATAAGGCATCACTTTTGGAGCAAACAGCAGGAGGTGATAGGAAAAATGAAAAAGTAATCGCATTGGGAACAAACAGCAGGAGGCGATAAAATAGGAATAGAAACGGCCTTTCAAAGGCTGGAGGTCCACTTGCAACTAAGAAATTAATGCCTGAACAACCCCCAAAGGGCTACTCAACTAGGCCCGCCAATAACGTTACCTTGCTCCGGTAAACTTCGGATTAAAAACAATAAACATCAGCAAGACTGTGTCAACACCCCCCTGTACGCCCTTTAACTAGATGAAATAACCCATATCGACAATTTCCGGCAGATATCAAGGTGAAATTTTCACAGGAACGAGGTAACCCTCTCAATCCAAATGGACGGGTCAATCACAGATAAAACAAGGATTTTCATAGCCGGCCGGCCTTCATCAAAAAGCTCGTATAGTTTATACACCTCCTCTTGTTGTATCAGAGCATGTGAAATCGCCCCCGCCCGTGCCGGTGAGTGCGCCATTTCAGGCGTATCCCACAGATTCAGGTGGACTGGAATCTTCCGGGGTTTATAGCCGGCATCATTTTGTAGTCACAGCAAAATGTGTATGCACGGGGGCTGCAATTAAAGTGACCTTTTATTCTATTATTTTGGCGGTCTCCATGAGATTGTTGAGGGTTTCTTCCGGGACTTGTTTCATTTTAGGACAGGCCTTCATTTTTTCCAAAAACGCTTTGGCTAGTTGGATGTCATGGGCATGGTGTTTAATTGCTCGTAGAGCCATTCTTCCAGCGATGTATGGGTTGTCACAGGCCTGGTCAAGCAGATACTCTGTGAGTCTGGATTTATAAGTCATATAATCATAACTCGTTGGCGGCCCGTTTTTTAAACAGGTATTATCGGCATCATAATAAGAGACACCCTCCTTATAAATCTTATCGTGTGAAAAAAGGGTTTTCTCTCTATTCGCTGCAACCTCGAGCCGTTTAAGCACCACTTCATGGTGCTGTCCAGGAACCTCCTTGGAGACATACTCGCGTAATTTTTTCCAATCGTCCGGTTCCGAAAGATGACAACGGACGCCTTGCCAATTGGTCAGTCTCAAATCCGCTTGAGAAAAATCTGTGCCGCCTACCCTTGCACCACCCAAGTTCGCGCCCTGAAGATCGGCATAATTCAAGTTCGCGCCCTGAAGATGGGCAGCCTCAAAGTTCGCGCCCTGAAGCTGGGCAGCCTCCAAAATCGCGCCCTGAAGCTGGGCAGCCTCCAAAATCGCGCCCTGAAGCTGGGCAGCCTCCAAATTCGCGCCCTGAAGCTTAGCCCCCATCAAGTGCGCGCCCTGAAGATCGGCATAATTCAAGTTCGCGCCCTGAAGATTGGCTTGCACCAGGTGCGCGCCCTGAA
>JASJGU010000437.1:0-5179 GCA_033791385.1 Desulfuromusa sp. | reverse complement strand
GGTAGAGCAAGTGATGATGCGATTCGTTCCTTAGTCATCTCATATAAATTACTTGGGACAAAAGAATGGTTCGTTATTCACCATACTGACTGCGGAATGGAAACATTTACAACAGACATTATGGCCGACCTATTGTCAGGTAGCCTCAAAACAGCAAGCGTTGATGCATCAGGCTGGCATGATAGCAATGCCGGTGGTGGCACAACGGACGGAAAATATATCAATTGGCTAACTATCAGTGATAACGCCAAAAGCGTTGTCGAAGATGTTGAGAGAATTCGAAGGAACTCAATGGTTCCTTCTGACATTCCAATTTACGGCTATATCTACGATAGTAAAACAGGTGAATTAGTTGAAATTCCAGATGCGACTGCAGCGGGTAAAGCAAGCTAAAAACTAACAAAGGGTTCCATTGGCCGTCAAAAGCTGCGCCGCTCCGCTATACAACTTTTGGGGACTTTTCTATGTCGCGATAGAAAAGTCCCTCGTCTGGCGGGACGAGACCCGCCGGTTTTCTTTTATCAGTCACAAGACCGCTCTATCGGATAAACACTGGGGCGCGATTCAGTAACCGACAAAGTCGCGGGGTTGCGACCCCGCTCGACGCCATACTCTTTTGTCGCACCACAAATGAGTATGCAGAAAAAGGTGCCCAGCTCCTTGCCCGCGATGTCGCGGGTTCCCTCCATTCCACAGCCGCTTTGAGGAGCGGCAAAAACTCGGGCTGAAGCCCTCAAACATTTCCCGCTCTGATCTCAAATCAGCTGTTCCATTTCGGCTGCGTCACATGGAAGTGAACAGGAGAATTCCAAATTGGATGAAATTGGTGTCACCCCCCTCCCCTTCATACCAGCGCTGTCGCAAAGAAAAACGGCGATGAAACAAGCGAGGAATGTTTGAGGGGTTGAAAACCCCGAGTTTTGCGAGCGCATCGCCGGTTTGCGCAGCGGAAGGAACCTGCCTTGGCAGGCGCGGGTATCGGGGCGACCTCTTTTGGTGACTTTTCTATGTCGTGATAGAAAAGTCTCTCGTCTGGCGGGACGAGACCCGCCGGTCTTCTATCATCAATCGCAAGAACGATTTATCCGACAAATTCCGAAACGCAATCCAATAACGGACAAGGACGCGGGGTTGTGTCACATGGGAGTGAACAGATAAAGATCGATACCACAATAATAATGATGCTGTTTGGTGTATAATCTACATCATGCAGGCTCCTTCCTGTGATGGTTTGTCTGTGACTCAAACATTGGTGCAACGGAACAGTTCATTTCCTTCAACTGGCGGAGTTCAACATGGCAAGGACCTCAAGGTCTACAATGAAAGTTATCAGTATTGTCCTCATTGTTTTAGGAATTGGCATTGCCATATGGGGTTATCAATTATCGGGTTCTATCGGATCGCAAGTAACCCAAGCTGTGACTGGTTCAGATACAGATAAAGTCATGACTTTTTACCTGGCCGGTGCGGTCAGTTTCGTTGATGGAATATACCTTTTCATTAAAAATTAACCCTGGAGGCAACATGGATATCATTAGCTTAATCATATTTTTAGCTGTTGGCGCTTTGGCTGGATGGCTTGCTGGCATCATAATGAAGGGAAGAGGATTTGGTGCCATAGGCAATATTGTTGTAGGAATTATTGGTGCTGTATTGGGTGGTTATGTCTTCGGTTTCCTCGGCATAACAACGGGCGGCTTATTAGGCTCTATAATTATGGCGACTATTGGCGCTGTTATTTTATTATTTCTCATAAGTTTAGTTAAGAAGATCTAGTTTAAGAGTTCCGGTGCCACCAGTTCAGCGGCAGAATGAAGGAAAATAAAATGGATGGTAAAAATCGTACAGATATTACATCAGGGTTAGAAGTTAAAATTGTTCTTAAAAAAGACCAGAGATCGGGCAGTCTTACTGGGGGGATTGTTAAAGATATATTGACCAACTCCTCTTTTCATCCACATGGCATCAAGGTTCGGCTGGAAAATGGCGACGTCGGCAGAGTAAAAGAAATAATAGCTGTAAATAATCACTAACACTAATCTGGCTGGCGGGCATCAAGAACAAAAAAATCCATTAAAGTCCCCATTTGACCCTCATGCGATCAGAGGTACAGATATTATCGCCCTGTCAGAGGTTCATTGAACCGATATTTTTTTCCTGAGGACCCTCATGTCAAACCAGACAGTTTCAACACAATCCTTATTGCGGCTTTTTCTGCCGTTTGGTCTCGGTTATTTCGTTTCCTACTTGTTTCGTACAGTCAACGCAGTTATCGCCCCTGATCTGGTTGCCGATCTCGGGATCAATGCGGCTGATCTGGGTTTACTGACCTCTGCCTATTTTTTCACATTTGCTGCTTTTCAACTTCCGCTTGGCGTTTTACTTGATCGTTTCGGCCCACGCCGGGTTGAGGCCGGACTGTTGTTGATCGCAGCAACCGGGGCCTTGGTTTTTTCTCAGGCAGAGACACTGACCGGAGTCATTCTTGGACGGGCACTGATCGGTCTTGGAGTCTCTGCTTGCCTGATGGCGGCTTTTAAAGCCTTTGTCAGCTGGTTGCCAAACGAGAGGCTGCCGTTAGCTAACGGGGTCCAGATGATGTCCGGGGGATTGGGCGCGCTGACAGCTACAACCCCGGTGCAAGCTGCGCTACAGATTACTGATTGGCGTGGTGTCTTTATCTGTCTGGCCGGTATCTCTGTGCTGGTAGCTATTGTGGTGTTTTTCGTTGTCCCGGATCAGCGCCAGGATAAAAACCCTGAAAGCTTTGCCGAACAGTTGCAGGGCTTGCGGAGGGTTCTGACCGACCGTCATTTCTGGCAGATTGCACCCTGGGCTTTCACCGCACAGGCCGCCTATCTCTCAATCCAGGGGCTCTGGACCGGACCATGGTTACGGGATGTTGCCGGGTTGGGACGGGATGAGGCGGCCCAAATCCTCTGGTGGATCGCTATTGCTATGATCGCCGGTTACTTGACTCTGGGACGTTTAGCTGAGCAGTTAGCAAAAAGGGGGATTAGGCCCGTAGTCGTTGCTTCGATTGGGATGTTGCTGTTTATTGTCGTCCAGCTGTTGCTTGTTGTGTTACCGCAATACGGCCGGGCACTCTGGCTCGGATTTGGTTTTTTAGGCACAGCCTGCATCCTGCCTTATGCCGTCCTTTCCCAGGTTTTCCCACCGCAGTTGAGCGGGCGCTGCAACACCTCTCTCAATCTCCTGGTCTTTGTCGGCGCTTTTTCTGCCCAATGGTTGATCGGTGGGATCATTAGTTTATGGCCAACCAATGCAACCGGGGGGTACTCTCCCATCGGCTATCAGGCAGCTTTTCTTTTTCTGATTGCCTGCCAGATGGTCGCAGCAGTTTGGTACTGGCTGGCGGGAAAATGGATCAGAGCAAAAGGTCAATAGATGTGAGAATCGGGGGACATAGCACCAATTTCAGAAAATAAATATGCTGTCCCCGAAACTATGCGCGTCGCCGCCGAGCATCATGAAGTGATAGTGAAAAAATGCAGCAATGAACATCTCAAGCCATATTGGATCGACGGAATAGTTCATTTGATTAACTCAAAAAGAAAAAGAAGGAAAATAATATGGATGGTAGAAATCGTTCAGATATTGCGACAGGCTTAGAAGTTAAAATTGTTCTTAAGAAAGACCAAAGATCTGGTAGCCTCACAGAAGGGATTGTCAAAGACATATTGACCAGTTCCTCTTTTCATCCACATGGCATCAAGGTTCGACTGGAAAGTGGCGCCGTCGGCAGAGTAAAAGAAGTATCAGCTTTAAATAATCACTAACAAAGCACTTGAGCAGATCTTATATGTCGCCACGCGTTCGTACCCCACTTACATCTCCATATAAGTCAGCCCTGTTCAACGGTTAGATGGAAACCTTTTTAGTTAAGGGTAATAAGATGATTGAAACTGCAAGCTTAGCCTTGGCAACTTTCTTCGCAACGATTGGTCCAATCGACGTTGTTGCTGTATTTGCTGCACTGACGGCAGCTGGAACGGTGGAGTATAAGCGATCGATGGCCATCCGCGCGACGTTGATTGCTGCCGTAATTCTGGTCACATTTGCCCTCATTGGTGAGTTTCTCTTAGCGAGTCTCGGTATATCACTCGCTGCATTGAGGACGGCTGGCGGGATATTACTGTTACTCATTGGTATTGATATGGTGTTCGCGCGCTCATCTGGCGGCATTTCTACGACAGATGAAGAAGAGCGCGAAGCGACATTGAAACAGGATATTTCTATTTTCCCGATAGCTACGCCACTTATCGCGGGTCCTGGTGCTATGGGTGCGGCTATCCTATTGATGGCAAATACAGAAGGAGATCTAACACTGCAAGTCATTGTTGTTGCGTCGCTCCTGGCCATTTTGCTACTCACTGGAATTGCATTGTTGCTTGCAAGCAAAATTCATCAGCTTCTCGGCGTCACTGGCATGCATGTTATAAGTCGAATTATGGGTGTTTTGCTTTCTTCTTTGGCCGTTCAGTTCATTTTTGATGGCATTAAACAAAGCGGTTTATTTGGAACCTGACTGCAAAAAACTTAAACCATCATCCAAGTGACTCGCTAAAGCTCGTTCCGGGCGGTATGCTGGCTGTCACATCGGCGGGACAATCCTATTCCGAGGGGAAGATCAAGTCGATGGGGAGTTCCGGGGATACCATATTCATTTGATTGCTGTAATAGGTGTCACTGTATCGGCGGTTCGCTCATGCGTTCCCCGCCAATGTGTTCCAGTTCATCCAGTGAATCGGCCACTTCCGCTTCAGTCAGAATATGCCGCAAACCCAGAAGGGTGATCAGCCGCCCCGCCCGCTTACGCACCTTGTCCAGTTTAAGTGCTGGATTAAAGGCCACACGTGGACCGGGTAAAATCGCTGCCAGAAAAGCGCCTTCGGCCGGGGTCAGGACGGAAACCGGCAGGTCAAAGTGAAAATGTGATCCGGCCCCCACTCCGTAGACCAGCGGGCCGAGTTCGACGGCGTTGAGGTATAGCTCCAATATCCGCCCCTTGGTCAGCTCATGTTCCAGCCGCTGTGCGATCACCAGTTCGCGCAGCTTGCGCAGCAGCGATTTGTCGCGGGACAGGTATAAATTTTTTGCCACCTGTTGCGTGATGGTCGAAGCCCCATAGGCCAGGCGTTTGCGTTTCAGATCATAC
>JASJGU010000436.1:0-24820 GCA_033791385.1 Desulfuromusa sp. | reverse complement strand
GCTCTATCCAGCTGAGCTAGCGGCGCATAAAGAGGGGCTTTATCTCTTAATCTCAGGGATTTGTCAATCCCTTTTGAACTTTACAACATTAAACTGGCGGAGAAGCAGGGAATCTCCCACTTTGTCACCAGCATCGCGCTGGCTCCGCTTCAAACCCCGATAATAGAGGTTCCGTACTTTATTGTTATGGCGGAGACGCGGGGAGTCGAACCCAGGGTAGCATACACTACACTCGCTTAGCAGGCGAGCACCATCGGCCTCTCGGTCACTTCTCCGCAATCAACAACTATGCAATTAAAAAATAGCGGGGGAGGTAGGATTGCCCACTTCGTCACCAGCATCACGCTGGCTCCTGCGTCGGCTCCCCTGCACTCGCTGACGCGGACTTCCTGTCCGCTTTTCTGACATTAAGTCAGCGCTTGCTCCGCTTCAAATCCAGTCAAGACTTGTCTAATTTAAAAAATGGCGGAGGAGGTAGGATTTGAACCCACGGAACTCTCGTTCAACAGTTTTCAAGACTGCCGCCTTAAGCCACTCGGCCACTCCTCCGGAACACTATCTTATCTAGATTTCATTTACTGAAAAACTTTGGGACTGTATCGAAAATTACTTTAAAATGCAAGCGGAAACAAACGCTACCCAGAACGATAAATCTTTGGCATTTGCTTATTTTTCGATTTTTGTCAATCCACCCATATAAGGTTGCAGCACTTCAGGAATCAGCACCGAGCCATCTTCCTGCTGATAATTTTCCAGAATCGCCAGCAGGGTTCGTCCAACCGCCAAACCCGAGCCGTTCAGCGTATGGACTAATTCTGGTTTTTTAGCCCCTTCACGCCGAAAGCGAATCGATGCTCGTCGCGCTTGAAAATCACGAAAGTTGGAACAAGAGGAAATCTCCCGATAACATTCCTGCCCCGGCAACCAAACCTCAATATCAAAAGTCCGCGCAGCCGAAAAGCCAATATCTCCGGTACAAAGATCAATGACCCGGTAAGGCAGCTGCAATAGTTGAAGAACTTTTTCGGCATTCCCCAGTAATGCCTCCAGTTCAGCATCAGAATCTTCGGGGCGAGCAAACTTGACCAGCTCAACCTTATTGAACTGATGCTGGCGAATCAATCCCCGGGTATCCTTCCCATGGGAACCCGCTTCCTTGCGAAAACATGGAGTGTAAGCAGTGTAACAGAGGGGCAGATCCTTGTCGGCAAGGATTTCATCCCGATGGATATTAGTCACTGGGACCTCTGCCGTTGGAATCAAAAACAGATCCACATCTTCAGTGTGAAATAAATCACTTTCAAACTTGGGCAGCTGACCAGTTCCGGTCATCGAAGCACGGTTGACCAAGAAAGGTGGAAGGGTTTCAGTATAGTTATGTTCGTCGCTATGCAGATCGAGCATAAAATTGATCAATGCCCGTTCCAGCCGCGCCCCGGCTCCAAAATAAATACAAAAACGCGCCCCAGAAAGTTTTGCTGCTCGCTCAAAGTCAAGGATTCCAAGATCCTCACCAACGTCCCAATGCGCTTTGGCGGTAAATTTTAAAGCAGGTTTTTCACCCCAGGTACGAATCTCAACATTATCATCTTCTGAGGTTCCAACCGGACACTGTTCATGCGGGATATTCGGAATCCCCATCAGCAGTTCACTCAATTGGTCTGCCACAACTCGCAGCTGGTCATCCAACGCTTTGATCAGGCCAGAAACGTCCTTCATCCGAGCGATTTCATCCCGAACCAGGCTCTTATCTTTGGTCCGACCAATCAACGTCGAAACTTTATTCTTCTCCGCCTTGAGAGCTTCAGCTTCGTTGAGTAGTTCACGACGCCGTTGATCCAACGTTTGAAAACCGGAAAGATCAACCTTTCCACCACGGGAGGCAAGTGCCTTTTCAGCTGCGACAAAGTTTTCGCGCAAATATTTAATATCGAGCATGAGTTACTCCTGTAAACAACCATAATCCAGTCGGAGAAAAGTTGATAGCATGTCTATTCTCGAAGTTCAAGGTTTGTTGGCGTCGCAAAAAGTCCGGCCTCCGGTGTTGCAGCGTTTTTTCAGGATCTCGACCTACTGTATGTAGACCTTCACCCCTGAAAAACCTCTACGCCTTGTAGGACGAATTTTTTACTTGGCCATCTTATTCTTTTTTGCGAGGGCATCAAGGTTTGTTGTTTTGTCCTATCAGTAAATCTCACCCGCTGCCCCCATTGACCCACCATTCATGATCATCATCAAACCACCATTTTGAAGAGTCTGTCTCCCAGATCGTTTCCGCCAACTGTTTAGCGATCTCAGTTTTCAGGCGTAATTTGGAAAAAGGATACCACTCATCAGCATTACGATTTCCCAGATCCTTATGCTCTTTCAGTGACAGGACCATCTCCAACTGATCTGCATCGTGGGCAAGCTGGGCTTCAGGAGTCTCTCTGGCGTTAAATTCCTGCAAGGTGTTTCGGTAATCATCACCAAAGGGCAGCTGCCTGGCCAGATCCTCCACCGCCTTTTCCTCATCGGCATGGACATACTTTTTATTGACATAATTCAGATCACCGGTCCGCGCTTCGGGGATATCGTGAAACAGACACAACTGCAATACCCGCCCGATATTGACCTGACCATCCATCTGCGCCAAGGTGTAACCGATCATTGCCGTCCGGAAGCTGTGCTCAGCCACCGATTCAGCCCCTGAGCCAAGAAATTGAAATCCGGTTCGCGGCGTGCGCTTGAGCATTCCAACTTCGAACAAAAAATTAGCGAGATTTTTCATCTATATCCCCTACACAATCGTGAAATATTTTCACCCCTGCCAAACAAGAAACACCCCGGCCAAAATTAAACCTACTGATGTCAAACGGATACGACCAAAAGATTCTCCAAGAAACAATAGTCCGATCAGTACACCAATCAGAAGGCTGACCTGTCTTACGGGAACTGCATAACTGACCGGCGCTAATTGCAATCCGAAACGGAACGACAAAAAAGAGGCCATAATAACCGGCCCTGACCAAAGAATCAGCTTAGGATTTTGCCGCCATTCTCCCAAAATCCGACCTTGGTAACGAGGGCGCAGCAGATTCAGCGACATGAAGCTAAACATGAAAAAAACCAGAACATAAGTAAACTGGTAAGCAGAGTAGCTATCGACACCAGTTTTATCGATCACTGAGCCAATCGAATAGGTAAAGCCAGCCAACAACGCCGCCTGCACTGAACGATTTCCTAACTGTGTAAATGGGCGCAGGATTTCTTCCAGAGATAACCCTCGTAATTGTATACAGTAAGCACCCAGAGCAATCAGCACGATCCCGGCAACCCCGATCAGACTTAACTGTTCCCCAAGAAAGAGCACCCCCCAAATCGGCACATAAAGCATTGCGGTCTGTGCCAGTGGATAAGTGACCGACAAATCCCCTTCTCGATATGCGAAACCACCCAGCCAGTGGTAAAGTACAAAACAAATTGCAGCCGCAGCAGCAAGAAGCACTAAATGTAAGGTCAGCCGTGGAAATAACCCTAATCCTGCTGTCAGCAGAGTCATCATGCTCCAGGAAGAGAGAAACATCCACCAGATAAAAATGGTTTTATCGCGACTCTGCTTCACCATCAGGTTCCAGAGCGCATGCATCAAAGCGGAAAAAATAATAAATAACAGAGCAAGTGTTTCCATGGCGGGCATCACTATTTGATTGTTGTTGAAAAAGAAAGCCTCTTTACTGAGTTTTCGGGAACACGCTATCATTGAGATTAAGCGAAGATCAACCCTTCGCTTAGCCATCTTATTACTGTTTGCGGATGCATCAACTAAAAGGATCAGAATATGACTAATTATCGTATCGAAATGGATTCACTTGGAGAAATGAGGATTCCTGTAGATGCTCTTTATGGTGCTCAGACGGCAAGAGCGATTGACAACTTTCCGATTTCTGGAATTCCTCTGCCACAACCACTGTTGCGGGCTCTTGGACTGATTAAAAAACATGCAGCTCAGACAAATCAAGGCCTCGGACTGATCTCCGCAGAAACCGCCGAGGCGATCAGTCGGGCAGCAGATGAAGTAGTTGCAGGAAAACTCGATGATCAATTCCCAGTCGATATTTTCCAGACAGGCTCAGGCACCAGCAGCAATATGAACACTAACGAGGTTATCGCTAACCGTGCAGCCCGCTTGCTTGGACAACCACTGGGTAGCAAAACTATTCATCCCAACGATCACGTCAACCTTGGCCAATCAAGCAATGATGTCTTTCCCAGTGCCATTCATATCGCCTGCACTGAACAGTTGCACCGCAAACTGCTTCCGGCCTTGGAACAATTACTCCAGCAACTCGCCGAAAAATCTGACGAATTCAAAGATGTCCTGAAAATTGGTCGAACTCATTTACAGGACGCGACTCCGATTAAGCTCGGGCAGGTTTTTTCCGGCTACGCAAGGCAGGTCGAACTCACTCACGAACGACTTGCCAGCAATGCCAATGGGCTTTACGAACTGCCCCTCGGTGGAACAGCAGTCGGAACCGGAATCAACACTCACCCGGAATTCGCCTCACGCACCATTGCCGCAATGGCCCACGAAACCGGCCTCCCCTTTCGGGAAGCAAGCAATCACTTCGAGGCTCAGGGAGCGAAAGACGCTCTGATTACAACCAGCAACAGCTTAAAAGGTTGTGCTGTCAGCCTGTTCAAAATTGCTAATGATATTCGTTTTCTGGCCAGCGGCCCACGCTGCGGTATCGGTGAATTAATCCTTCCTGCAGTGCAACCGGGCAGTTCCATCATGCCGGGTAAAATCAACCCGGTCATGGCCGAAGCGCTTATGCAAGTCTGTGCTCAGGTGATCGGTAATGATGCCACCGTTTCCCTCTGTGGCCTCTCCGGAAATTTCGAATTGAATGTGATGATGCCGGTCATGGCCTACAACATTTTACAAAGCATCGAACTTCTCAGTACTGGGATTAAAGCCTTTGATGAAAAATGCCTGGCGGGACTTCAAGCAGATGAAAAACGCTGTACCGATCTCCTGGAACAAAGTTTAGCGCTGGTGACTGCTCTGGTTCCAGAAATTGGCTATGATCGTGCTGCCGATCTGGCCAAGCAAGCTCATAAGACGGGAAAGACCCTGCGTGAACTGGCATTGGCAGATGGAGTCGATGCAGTGGTCCTAGATAAGCTTCTCGACCCGGCATCGATGACGGAACCGAGCAGCTAAAACAAATTGGGCCGCTAACGAATTCAGGGGACAGAATTGGATTCTGTCCCCCATTTGATGCCGGTGTTTCTTTAACAGCGGAACAGCTTAATTCAGCGTCCGCAGAATCCCTTCACCCAACACCTTCCGCTGCCAGTTTTTCAGCAAGTTAATCCCGGCTAGATCCTGTTCCTGCTTAGGATGCTTACACGCTAACTCTTCCAGCAGCGCATTATTGATCAACACCCCCGGATCCAGTTCCAGTTCAGCGGCAACCTGCGTGCGCCATTCCTTCAAATGAATCACCCGTTTTTCCACCTGCGGATCCTTTTCTCGACGTTCTCCACGTGGATAGATAGGTAGTTCAGCCTCTGGCAGATCAAGTGCAAAACTGATCGCATGCATAAGTTTTTTGCCATAACGATCAACCAAGCGTGGCGAAATCCCAGGGACATGAGCCATTTGGCCCAACTCCTTCGGCATCAGCCTGGCCAACTCCAATAACTGCTTGCTACCAAACACCTTATACAGCGGATAATCCCGCCGTTGTGCTTCAGCATCACGCCAACTCAACAAGCTTTCCAACACTGCCAGTTGGCGACGGTTGAGAGTTCCTGCCCCCTTGAAACGAAGAAACATCCCACCCTGACGAACAACAAAACGGACCTTTTCCATCAAGGCGAATTCCTCCTGCACCCATTCCAGGCGTCCTTTTTCTATTAATTGCGCTTCAAGAATTTCAACGAGTTCATGCAGATGGCTGGTATCTTCCGCCGCATAACGAATCATCGCTTCAGGGAGTGGGCGCTTTGACCAATCGGCGCGCTGATATTGCTTATCCAGTTCGACCGAAAAATATTTGCGCAACACATCCGCCAAGCCAAAACGCGTTTCGCCGAGAAACTGACTGGAAATCATGGTATCGAACAGGCCATTGATTGCGATATCAAAATCACGAGCCAGACAACGGATATCATAGTCAGCAGCGTGGAAAATCTTGCGAATCTGCGGATTTGCCAACACTGGCTGCAATGAACTCAGATCTGCGCCCGCCAGAGGGTCGAGCAAAACCGTTGTGTCGGGTGTCGAAAACTGTAACAGGCAGACTTTGTCCTGATAATTGTGCATCGAATCTGCTTCCAGATCGACAGCTATCACCTGATACCCGCTGAGTTGTGCGGCAAATTCGACAACCTGTTCAGTACTGGTCAGAATGGGTGGTAAAGACATTTAAACTCCATTATTAAGTAGCTTATCAAGCACCTTTTTATGGGCACCGTGCAAGGCTATACTTTTCAACTTATCCAGAGAAAACCAACCATGGTCCCCTTCAGAAACGTTGGGAAAATGTTCAATTTTCTTACAATAAACAATAGATTTCAGACGAAAATGGCTGTAAATATGCTGGATACTACCAATTTTTTCGGTGCTCCCTTTAAGTCCGAAATCAGACAACAGCAAAGGTAATTTTTTCTCCGCATCTTCTCCCTCCGCCAAACTGATGGTCGGAAACTCCCAGAGGCCTCCAAGGAATCCATCCGCCACACGGCGCCTGACCAAATATTGGTCTTGATGATCAATCAATAACGCAACTTCATAACGAGTCGGAATCTGTTTTGCCACCTGCTTTAATGGCAGTTCCTGCTCCAACCCAAATTTGTACGCCTGACAAAATCCAGCTAACGGACATTCATGACAAAGCGGCTTGCGCGGCACACAGACCATTGCTCCCAGATCCATAATCGCCTGGGTATAGTCATGCACCCTTTCGGCTGGTGTCAGCTGTTCCGACCAAAGCCACAGTTGCTTTTCTGCTGAAGCTGATCGGGACGGTTTCTGCAAAGCAAACAAACGGCACAACACCCGTCTAACATTACCATCCAGAATGGGAGCTCGCTTGTCAAATGCCAGCGCTGAAATTGCTCCCGCTGTCGAACGCCCTACTCCTGGAAGTTCCTGTAACGATTCAACATCCTCCGGGAAACGGCCCTTGAACTGCTCAACCACCCTCTTTGCCGCAGCATGTAGATTTCTGGCGCGGGAGTAATAGCCCAGTCCAGCCCAGAGATCGATAACCTCTTCCAGTGATGCAGCAGCCAGAAGTTCGACAGTCGGGAGTTGTTGCAGAAAGCGTTGATAATAGCCGAGAACCGCAGTAACTGTCGTTTGCTGCAGCATAACTTCCGACAGCCAGATACGGTAAGGATCACGCGTGTTCCGCCATGGGAGGTCACGCCCGGCCCGACCGTACCACGCCAGCAGACGCTCAATACAATCGACAGAATTGAAAGGGAGATCAGCCAATTTCAGCCATTGCCGCCAAGGTTGTTTCCATTTCTTCACGCGTGCCAATGGAAATTCTCAGTCCATGCCTGAGCAATGGATCGGAGAAATAACGCACCAGAATTTTTCGGCTGAACAAAGCATCATAAATCCGCTTACTGTCAGAATCTGGAGATTCAACGAAAATATAATTTGTCGGCGAAGGATTGATCCGGTAGCCAAGTTTACGCAATTCAGCACTGAACCAATCGCGGGTATCACGAATCTGTGCAACCGTTGACAACAGATAAGTTTGATCTTGTAATGCAGCAGTCGCCGCGACCAGCGCCAGCCGATCGAGGTGATAATGATCACGGATCTTATCGAGGGCTGAAATCACCTCTGGACGAGCCACAGCCAGTCCCAACCGCATTCCGGCCAGCGCATAGCTTTTCGAGAAAGTTCGCGTGACAACGATATTCTCGTATTTTTTCACCAGTTCCATCGCCGACTCATCAGCAAAGTCAACATAGGCCTCATCAACGACCAAAATTCCCGTGCAGCGTTGTGCCAGTTCGGCAATATAGCTGTTATCAAAGGCAAAACCGAGCGGTGCATTGGGGCTGGTGAGAAAGAAAATCTTCCCTTGATACACCTCGGGGAGCTCGGCGATGCGAAAATCGTCAGTTAAACCAAAGGTCCGGATTTTTGCTCCCTGTATCTCGGCCAGAGTGGAATAGTAGGAGTAAGAGGGGTGAACATAAGCCACCTCATCACCCTCACCGGCAAACGCACGAATCAGATTATTAAGCAATTCATCCGAGCCATTCGCCATGATCACCCAAGCAGGGTCAACACCGTACAATTCTGCAGCAACTTGCCTGGCCTCTTTACTCGCGGCATCAGGATATTTGCGCAGATTTACTCCCCCATTGGCCAATTCAGTCTGGATGGCTTCGACAACTTTAGGTGACGGCGGATAGGGATTTTCGTTGCTATTCAACTTAATCCAGCCCGGTTCATCAGGCTGAAAACCAGGAACGTAGCCCGCCATTTCTGCGATGTTTTTACGTAGTGGAAGCATCGTTTATTCCTTCTTGATCTCCCTCACCCTGACCTTCTCCCGTCGGGAGAGAAAGACAGACGTCCCTTCTCCCGTCGGGAGATGGTGGCCTACGGCCGGATGAGGGCAACTTCATCAATATTCCTTCAGAACCTGATATTCGGTTGTCCTGCGAGCCGGCGTAAATCCCGCTCCTCGAACCAGCTCGACAATCTCTTCCTGTGACATCTGAAACGAACAACCAGCGGCAGCGACAACATTCTCTTCCAGCATCGTACCGCCCAGATCATTGCCGCCGAAAAACAAAGCCACCTGCGCCATGCGCGCCCCTTGGGTCACCCAACTGGCCTGAATATTTTCGATATTATCGAGAACAATCCGCGACACGGCCAGAACCTTGAGATATTCAATACCACTGGCCGATTCACCACCAAGTTCCGTGTTATCCGGTTGAAATGACCAGGGGATAAATGCTGTAAACCCACCGCTGCGTTCCTGAATTTCACGAATCCGGAATAGATGTTCAATAATATCTTCCGGCGTTTCCTTGCTCCCGAACATCATCGTTGCCGTTGTGCGCATTCCAAGGCTATGAGCCTCTTCCATAACCCAGGCCCACTTTTCCCAGCCGATTTTATTTGGAGATATCTCCTGCCGCACCCGATCAACCAGAATCTCGGCACCACCACCCGGCACCGAAGCCAATCCAGCTGTTTGCAGACGTTGCAAGCATTCCTGCATCGTCAAGCCAGACAGCTTGGCGATATGAATCACCTCTGCCGGAGAGAGAGAATGAATTTGTACCTGCGGAAAACGTTCAGATAACTGTCGGAACAAATCTTCAAACCAGTCAATTTTCAGGGTCGGATGGAGCCCCCCCTGCATCAACAGCTGGGTACCATCGTGTTCGACCAGTTCCTGCACCTTGGCAAAAATAGTCTCATAATCGAGCAGGTAGGCATCGCCCTCATCACCCTTACGGTAAAAGGCGCAGAAGCGGCACTGCGATTCACAGATATTTGAATAGTTAACGTTGCGATCAACCACAAAAGTCACCCGGTTTTCTGGATGCTTCTTGCGCCGGATGTCATCTGCCAGTTTACCAACCTTGAGCAACTCTGCCTCGGTCAACAACCACAGAGCTTCTTCACGGTTGATTGGCTGATGCTCCGTCAGTTTTTTTTCAATTTCTACAAACATTTTCAGTAAACTCTCAACTCATTATATAGCGTGTCCCGCTCAACCGGAACTTTACCAGCCGTGCGAATCAGATTGATAATCCGATTCTTGCTGATCACTTGTGGCGAATCGGCTCCAGCATCATGGCCAATCTGTTCCTCAATCACGGTTCCATCCAGATCGTTGACCCCGAAACAGAGTGCGGTTTGGGCAATCTTCATTCCGAGCATGACCCAATAAGCTTTGACATGCTGAAAATTATCCAGATAGATGCGACTGATCGCCAAAGTTTTCAGGGCATCGACACCACCGACCCCTTTTGCCCCTGGAACCCGGGTATTATCAGGCTGAAAAGCCAAAGGGATAAAACTTTGAAAGCCGCCGGTACAATCCTGTAATTCACGCAGACGTCGCATATGATCAACCCGGTCAGCGTAGTTTTCCAGATGGCCAAATAACATCGTGGCATTACTTTTTAATCCGGCATTGTGGATTTGTTCAGTAACTGTCAGCCAATGCTCACCCGATATCTTTTCAGGACAAATTTTATCCCGTACTTCTTTATTGAAAATTTCCGCACCCCCGCCAGGCATGGAACCAAGACCGGCTTTCTGCAATGCAGTGATCACCTCAGGCACTGTCGTTCGGCTGATTTTAGCAAAATAGTCAATTTCCACCGCCGTGAAAGCTTTGATATGTAATTGGGTTGAAACAGCCTTGATGGTGCGCAACATGTCTAGATAAAAATCAAAGGGTAAGCGAGGATGCAAACCGCCAACTGAATGGATCTCTGTCGCACCGGCGGCAACCGCTTCTTCTGCCTTTTCCCGGATATCCTCCAGAGCCAGGGTATAACCATCAGCCTCCCCTTCCCGCTTGGAAAAAGCACAGAAAATGCACTGGTTGGCACAAATGTTGGTGTAATTAATATGCCGGTTAACATTGAAGTAAACTCGGTCACCATTCTTTCGCTGGTTAACTTCTGCCGCCAGACCACCAATCGCCAGCAGATCGTTTGACTCAAACAACGCCAGAGCATCTGTATCACTGATACGCTGATTATTTCTGATCTTTCCCTGTAATATTTCAAACAAGTTTGTCATCTTTGTTCCTGTCATCTCTATTTTTCTCCCCAGCGCTGAAACAGCTGGTGCTCAACGCCAAGACTGTCTAAAACTTTCCCGACCATAAAATTGACCAGATCATCAACCGACTTCGGTCGCTGATAAAATCCTGGCATTGCCGGTAATATCTGTGCACCTGCTTTGGACAGCCGCAACAGATTTTCCAAGTGGATCTGATTGAACGGTGTCTCACGTGGCACCAGCAGTATTTTTTTATTTTCTTTCAAAGCAACATCGGCAACTCGCTCCAGCAGGTTATCCGACAATCCAGCGGCAATTCGACCCACTGTTCCCATAGAGCAGGGGCAGATAACGACCGCTTCAGGGGCACTCGAGCCACTGGCAACTGGAGCGAAAAAATCATTGAGAGCATAATGCGTCAGGTTATCACCTGCCTTGAAATGCTTCCTGAGTTGCTGTGAACCTTCCTGTGGATTTTTTGAAACTTCCAGCCCTGTTTCAAAAGCCAGTACCTGCCGACCCGCACTGGTCAACAATACGGTCACCGGCTTTTCAGCACATAGCAATTCCTCAATCAGGCGTAAGCCATAGATGGAACCCGATGCTCCGGTTATACCAACCACAATATTTTTCATAGTTACCTACTTTAAGCCAAGAAAATCAAAAAACTTAACGCAGAGAAGGTCAAAACCTACAACAAAAAGGTTTTCTCTGCGCACTCCGCGCCTTTCAGCGTCTCTCCGTTAAAAACTCGCTACTTAGATTAACCCATCAATCAGGGTAAACACAAAAATCGTCACACTGATGTAGCCATTCATATTGAAAAAAGCCGCATCCAGCTTCGATAAATCATCCGGCTTCACCAGCAAGTGTTCATAAATCAGTAAGCCGCCCACCACAACAACTCCAGCAAAATAGATCCAGCCCAATCCACTTCCCGGCAATACCAAGAGCAGGAACAACAGCATCAATCCATGAAAAATCCGCACCAGCAGAAACGATTTTTCTTTTCCCAACTTAGATGGTACCGAATGCAGTCCATGTTCAACATCATAATCATAATCCTGCAGAGCATAAAAGATATCAAAACCGGACACCCAGAACAGAACGGCAATCCCAAGGGAAATAACTGGCCAGCCGAGATCACCGCGCAATGCCACCCAAGCTCCAATCGGTGCAGCAGCAAGACAGATACCTAAAACCACATGGGCAAAATGGGTAAAGCGTTTGCAGTAAGCGTACAGAACAAAGAACCCGACCACAACTGGTGCCAATTTCAAACAGAGGGGATTCAGCATCCAGGCGGCAAAAAAGAAAATAATCAAAGCGACTAGCACAAACAGACTCGCTTCCAGGATCGACACTTTACCGGCGGGGATATGCCGCTCAGCAGTGCGCGGATTACCGGCATCAATTTTTGCATCAATCAGTCGATTCAAGCCCATCGCTGCGGTTCGTGCCCCCACCATTGCCAGACAAATCCAGAACACCTGCCCAACTCCGGGAGGTTTGCCGCTCGCCAGAGCCGCCAGAACCACCCCCATCAAGGCAAACGGGAAGGCAAAAATCGTATGGGAGAATTTGATCATCTCCAGCAGGGTTTTAATTTTATTTAGAACCTGTCCCTTGTCCATCTCTCCAACTTTCTTTTCATTGCTAATAACGAAGCGGACAATTTACACCCTGACAAGTCACGCCACAAGGCATTTTCAGCCATTTATTTCCAGCAGTCTGTCGAGCTTTTCGGATCGTAACGAAAAACTGACTGCTCGAGGGCAGATTTTTGTAAAGTTTGACAGACTGCTCTCAGTAGCTCTGCTATGATGCCCGCCATGCCTGAACTTTTAAATGAATACGGCCTGTGGTCACTCTTTTTAGTCAGTTTCTGTGCCTCCACCCTGCTACCGCTGGGATCAGAATGGTTCCTGGTTGTCCTACTGTTGCAAGGCAGCAACCCGGTAGCAGCGGTGATAATTGCCACCCTTGGCAATTCGCTTGGATCCGGAACCAATTACCTGATCGGCTATTATGGCGGTGATTGGTTGGCGGAAAAATTGCTCCGAATCGATAAAAAAAGACAGCAACAAGCTGAATCCTGGTTTAACCGTTACGGGAGCTGGTCTCTGCTACTGGCATGGCTACCGATTGTCGGGGATCCATTGTGCCTGGTCAGCGGTATGCTAAAAACTCCTTTTGTTCGCTTTGCCCTGCTGGTAACGACCGGTAAGGGGTTACGTTATTTATCCCTGGCTCTGATAACCTTGCAGGGTGCAGCGATACTCGCTTAATCGAGATCAATCTGATGCTTTATACTCCGGCTTTTGCCGCCTTATTTTTTGCAAATCTTTGTCTGGTTGCCAGTTTCGCAACTTTCTTTCTATTCCCTCTGTTTATTACCGAGCACGGTGGCAGTCCCCAGGACATCGGCATTATCATGGGGACATTTGCCTTGGCTTCAGCCCTCTGTCGACCCTGGATTGCTGAAATGATTGACCGCCTCGGTCGCAAGCGCAGTTATACCATCGGCTGCATCGTCATGACTCTCATGCCACTGTTGCATCTGCTACTGAAAGGAACCCTCTCGGATTATTATTTCTTTCTGTTGCTACTGCGTATCGTTCACGGCATTGGACTGGCAATCTGCTTCACCGCAATATTTACCTTCATTGTTGATCTGATCCCGATCAACCGGTTGAACGAAGGCATTGGCATGTTCGGCACTTCCGGGCTGATCGGCATGGCTATCGGTCCACTGATTGCTGAGCTCATATTGAAGGAATTTGGCTTCCCCGCTTTTTTTCTCACCGCTTCCGGGCTTGCTGGTGCCGCTTTACTCCTGCAGTTACCGATCAGTGACAGACACCACCTGCAACAAGCAGAGACACAACCTTCGCCATCTTTTTTCGCCCTGTTAAAAACCCGCAAGCAACTGATCTGCGCCGGATTGGCTTTACTCTTCGGCTTTGGCCTTGCCGCTACGGCAAATTTTATTGCCCCATTTGCCCGGGGACGAGATCTCAGCTACGTCTCACTCTACTATATTGCCTATTCTTTTGCGGCCGTTGGGGTACGTTTTCTCGCCGGGAAGTTGGCGGATCGGGTCGGTGAAAATCAGATCATCCCCTGGGGACTCTCTCTTGCGGCGGGCGGATTACTGCTGCTTCCGCTGGTTCATAACAACCTGTGGTTGCTCATCGTTGGATTTATTTTCGGCATTGGCCATGGGCTGCTGTTTCCGGCTTTAAACACTATGGCGGTACGTGATGAACCCTACGCAGTGCGTGGCAAGGTGACGGGTATTTTTACCGGTGGGATCGATAGCGGGATCTTTTGCGGTGCCTTGGTTCTGGGTATGATTGGCGAGGTTGCAGGATTTACCACGCTGTTTATCTGTGCTGGGCTGATTGTCCTGTGTGGGCTCTATCTGTTCCGTTTGCGTGAGAAAAGGGTCATATCTTAAACATCACTACCTCAACGGTTTTTTTATAGAATTTAATAAATGACCAAAGGCTGCTATACTACCCGAACAAAGTTCGACCCCAGCGAGCCGATTTCAACCCGTGGGAAACAACAACCGCTAGACAAGAGAGTCTATAATGGAGAATTCTTTACTCGATACCCACCACAAAGCACTAACTCTCAACAAGGACAGAAGAGCCTACGGGACGATTGCAGAAATCGGTGCAGGTCAAGAAACGGCGCGTTGGTTCTTTAAGGTTGGTAGCGCGGCAGGTTCCATTGCTAAAACGATGTCTGCTTATGACATGCAATTTAGTGATTCCATTTATGGCTCCAGTGCCCGTTATGTCAGCCGTGAGCGTCTTCACTCAATGCTCGAGATCGAATACAAGCTGTTAAGTCAGCGTCTGGATGAAAATCGATGTGCGTCAAGCGTGTTTTTCGTCTTTGCCAACACTGTCACAACGTTTGATTATTCCCGGAATCAGACAGGACACGGTTGGTTGGGGATTCAGTTCCAAACTCAGCCACACGAAACAGTATCGGAAATCCACCTTCATGTTGTCTTAAAAGGAAGCTCCAGCATGCAGGATCAGAAGATCCTTGGTATCCTTGGTGTCAATCTGATATATGGTGCTTACTATATGCACCAGGAGCCAGTGGCCTTACTCAGGTCTCTCATGGATGGCCTTGCCTCTGATCAGCTGGAAATTGATATGGTCGACTT
The DNA here is from genome assembly GCA_033791385.1 of Desulfuromusa sp. Lineage (GTDB taxonomy): Bacteria > Desulfobacterota > Desulfuromonadia > Desulfuromonadales > Geopsychrobacteraceae > Desulfuromusa. Next base: position 9,857 of record JASJGU010000436.1, on the reverse strand, counting down.
CAGTGGCATCGCATTTGATGCTGTTGATAATCGGATCATGGCATTACGTCTGGTACAGCATGGATTGGCTCATGTGACAATGTTTCAGCCCGACGGGAAACTGGTACAACCTGCTGAAGCGCTGTTCAAAAAAGCAGTATTAGTCGAACGCAGCCGTTTTTGCCCACCGACAAAACTTACTATCAACCTGCTTGATAGCGCCTATGAAGCTTTTTGCTCTGAAGCCAATGTCGACAGTAATGACGTGATTGTCTTCACTGAAATGACACTATGTCATCTTCGTGACGGTGATAATATTAATGTCGAAGATTTCTTACAGCGGGTCGATATTTTGTGTGCTCTGGGTAAAAACGTAATGATTACAAATTTTGCCCAATATTACCGCTTGGCACAATTCTTATTTAAACAGACCAGCAAGCCGGTTGCCCTAGCACTGGGAATCCCTGCATTACAGGAGATATTTAAAGAAAAGTATTATGAGCACCTGGCTGGTGGCATTATGGAATCCTTTGGACTCCTGTTCCGCAATGATATGCGCATGTATGTCTGTCCTGTCCTGCAGGAGGATGGATCGCTGCTGACAGTAGATGGGTTAGAGGTAGAAACCCATCTCCAATATCTTTATCGTCATTTGTTGCAAAATGGTTTTCTGCACAATCTAGATACAATTGAGCGTAGCCATCTAACCATTGATTCCAACACCGTACGAGAAAAGATTCGCGGCGGTGACCCCACCTGGCAGCACCTGGTACCGCCAACTGTGGTTAATATCATCAAAAAGAAGGGTTTATTTCAGCAGGATGAGTCAACATAAAAACACCGCAACAAAAAGAGATAGGATCACATCTTAAGTATCAGAACATTGAAACTTAAATTTAAGACACACTGTCTAAATCATTTAAAAATGGAGATTGTTTATGAAAAAGATTTTATGGTCCACAGTATTTGTGCTCTCGATTGTATTTGTATTTGGGGGGGTTGCCAGTGCAGGCCCGATCCTTGACGACATCATGAGAAAAGGTGAGTTGGTAGTTGGTATGACAGGTGATCAACCGCCCCTGAATGCTGTATCGAAAGACGGGGAATTAATCGGACTTGATGCTGACATCGCTCACTTAATAGCTCAAAGTATGAATCTGAAAGTCAGCTTTGCCAAGATGCCTTTTGCTGAATTGTTACCGGCTCTGGAGTCGGGTAAAATCGATATGATTGTGTCCGGCATGACCATGACTGGCGAGCGAAATACAAAAGTTGCTTTTATCGGTCCCTATTTTATTTCAGGAAAAGGGATACTTCTCCGACTCAACTCCATCGAGATGCTGAAAAAGGAAGGCTTGAATAGTGAAAAATTCAGGGTTGCTACGCTCAAAGGGTCAACAAGCCAAACCGTTGTCGAGCAAGCTGCACCAAAAGCTAAACTAAGCCCTGTCGATTCATACGACAAAGCAATCGAGTGGCTTCTTCAGGACAAAGCGGATGCGGTGATAACGGACTACCCGTTCTGCGCATACATGGCTGCTCGCTATCCGGAAAAAGAATTAGCTGTCGCTGAAACAAAATTGACCATTGAACCACTCGGCATTGCCGTGCGCGAAGATGCTCTGTTTATTAATCTTTTGGAAAATTCGCTGAGCACTATGAGCCAGTCCGGTGCCATGAAGGCTCTGCATGAAAAATGGTTCAGAAGCAGATCTTGGTTTGATCAGTTGCCTTAAGTTTTATCCTTTCTTTTCCAACAATAAAGATACAAAAATGGCTCGCCCTTACGGGTGAGCCATTTTTGTATCTAAAAAGAAAAAGGTCACGTCTTACACATATTGAGTGGTAAGTGCCAGAACACTTCACATATAAAGTATGATCCTGAACTACTTCATCAGCTGCTGCATCATCATGTCAGCCAGACCAATCCCGCCCTGCTGAGCAGTAATTTTTGCCGCTTCCATATCCTGTAACTGAGCATAAACATCGTCCGCATTCCCGCGCTGAATCAGGCCATCATCCGGAATAGTTTTACGCATTTCTTTGTACATCTGCTGAATAAAGATCGCCTCGAACTGCTGGGCGGCTTCTTTCAGTTTTTCAGGATCCTGCCCCTTATGAGCTTTGGGCGCCTGGGTTGTCGCCTGACTGAATAGTTGAGCTGAATCGATTCGCGCCTCCATTACAACACCACCAGTTCCGCGTATAACGCCCCAGCTGCCTTGATCGCCTGGAAGATTGCAATTAAATCACGTGGTGTTGCCCCAATCGCATTCAACGCGAAGGCGACATCCCCAATACTGACACCCTGTTGCAGCACCACCAAATTGCCTGCATCTTCTTCAACCTGCATATCAGTTTCAGGAGTAACCACTGTCCGGCCGCGACCCGCACTACCCCGCCCGATCCCAGAATTCGGTTGCGAAGTGTTATACTGCTCACTAATGACTAAGTTGAGGTTACCATGGGACACTGCAACAGTCGAAATCCGGACCCTTTCACCCATAACTATCGTTCCGGTTTTTTCGTTAACAACGATTCGAGCCAGAGTGTCTGGAATGACATCCAGATGTTCCAATTCCGCGACAAATTCTACAACTCTGTCCTGATAATTTTCCGGCACGACAACCTGCATCTGGCCGGCATCCAGAGAGCGGGCAAACGAACCGCCAAAATATTTATTGACCGCCTTGCTCATCCGGGTAACCGTGGTGAAATCAGAATCTCGCAAACGGTAATTCAGCTCGCGCTGCTCGCCGAAAACAAAGGGTATTTCGCGTTCGACCACAGCTCCACCTGGAATTCGCCCAACTGTCGGAAAATTTTTCTGCACCGAACCAGCGTTGCCAGCAAAAGACAGAGCATTGAGAATCAGGGATCCCTGCGCGACCGCGTAGACTTTCCCATCAGCCGCATTAAGCGGGGTCATCAACAGAGTACCACCCACCAGACTTTCCGAATCACCGATAGATGAAACGGTAACGTCGATAGTAGTGCCAGCCCGTGCAAAAGGAGGAAAGTCCGTAGTGACGACAACCGCTGCAACATTATCGACTTCCACCAGGTTCGGATCGACAGTGACACCGAGACGTTCCATCATATTGACTAGGGACTGAACAGTGAACTGGGTATCCTCACTGTCGCCGGTTCCATCGAGCCCGACCACCAATCCATAACCAATCAACTGATTGGAGCGCACCCCCTCCAACTGAGCCAATTCTTTAATCCGAGAGGCTTCTGCCGTTGAAAGGAGTACAACAGCCCAGAGAATTAGCAAAACAATAACAACTTTGTCGGTTTGTATTTTCATGATGAACCTCTGCAGATTAGAATGGCCAGGTGCGATCTAATATACGCACCAACCAACCCTGCTGCTGTTTATCGCTGATAACTCCGTCACCGTAGTAGGCAATCCGAGCATTGAGAATATTCTTTGAATCAACCATATTGTGTGGTGAAACATCTGCCGAACGGACAATGCCACTAAGTTTGACAATCTGCATTTCGCTATTCACGGTGACGGTTTTATTCCCCTCGATCTTTAGATTACCGTTCGGTAGCACTTCAATCACCTGAGTCGTTAAAGTTGTCACCAAGTTTTCCTTCCGAGCAGTCTTACCACCACCTTCAAAATCGTTTGTTGTGGTTGCATTGATAAGAGCACTTGGGACAATGGCGCTGTTCAGATTTTCAAGATTTTTCTCCAGACCAAAGAAATTGGTGATCCCTGCAGACATGCTGCTCGTGCGATCTGTCTCCGTTGTTGCTTCTTTGCTGGCACTAGCATTTTCAACAATCACCACGGTAATAATATCACCGACAGTGCGCCCCTTCAGATCGACAAACATTCCGCCCCGACTCACAGTCCAAAGCGATCCCGCTGTCTGTGGCGGAGATGGCTCCGTCATGATCGGAGCGATCGGTTCAACCTCAGCCAAATCCACTTTTGAAGAAGGAACGGCACAAGCAGATAAAAACACAACTATCGACAGCAACCAAAAACGATTTTTCCACATTTTAAAACTCCACTTTCACCAGACCGGGGGCAACCACCTGGCAAAGGACTTCCTTGCGGGAATTACTATTCATCACCTGGATCGTCTCACCGGTTTGGCCATCTTGCTTTGCTTGCCCGGCAGCAGACAACATCAAACCATGACTTTCAATCTGGATCACCACTCGTTCACCCCGCTTGATCACCGGAGGAAATTCTATCTGCGTTCGCTGCAATGGTTCACCCAGACGAACGGAACGCTTCAGACGCTGACCAATGACCTCCTCGAGAGAAAAAATTGGCTCTTTCACTCGAGAAATATCCTGATAACGCAGTTCGATATCTTCAACGTTGAGAATTTCTCCCCGCCGGAATGTTCCAGCACAAATAGCAATATTTGCCAATGCTTCCACTTCAACCCTGATTGATTGATTGCTGAAAATCTGCCCATCGACCCGCGTCAAAAGGGTTACTCGCTGGCTACCGATAAGACTCGATTTTGCCGATATAATCTGGTGGTCAAGTCGACCCGTAGCAACACGGTAAGGTTCGGGCAAAACAATCGACTTAAAACGCAGCTCGACATGCGGCAGCAAATCCGACTGTTCGGCCAGATAATCGTTAAGGATCTGCTCCATTGCCTGATGATCAATCAGCTGAGAGGTCTCGGCAGCAGATTGCTGGGACAATCCATAAGCCAAGAGCGGAGTTGATAAAATCAGGAACAGACCGAGCAGATATTTCATTTTTTTATCCTTTATCTGACCAGACCACTGGTCATCTGCAACATTTCATCTGCGGTTTTAATCGCCTTGGAATTGACCTCGTAGGCTCTTTGTCCAGCGATCATATTGACCATTTCTTCCATAATGTTGACGTTAGAACCTTCCAGAAAGCCTTGTGACAGAGTCCCAAAACCTTCTTCACCCGGAGTTCCGGACGACGGTGCTCCAGTCGTCGGAGTTTCCGCAAAAAGGCTACGTCCCAGACTGCTCAATCCAGCTGGATTAGCAAAGCGAACCAGTTCAATATTTCCCACCTGAGTTGAGGTACTCTCACCGTCCATAAGAACATCAATAGTACCGTTACTGCCGATTGAGATCGTAGTCGCCCCTTCTGGAATCACAATTCCTGGAACGACTGGATAGCCATCAGAAGTGACCAGCTGTCCAGTGCTGTCCTTTTTAAGTGCCCCGGAACGGGTAAAGGCATCCGAACCATCGGGCAGGGTCACCTGAAAAAAACCGGGACCTTCGATCGCCAGGTCAAGTTCATTTTCAGTCTGCTGGAAATCCCCGGTCGTAAACACCTTCTGTACAGCAGCCACCCTGGAACCAAGACCAACCTGCACCCCGGTGGGAACTTCCGCACCTTCACCGCCAGTTCCAGCCGCCCTGGCGGTCTGGTAGAGGATATCCTGAAAATCGGCGCGGCTCTTTTTAAAACCAGAACTGTTCACGTTGGCCAGGTTGTTGGCAATGACATCCATGTTAACCTGTTGTGATTGCATTCCGCTCGCTGCGGTCCAAAGTGCTCTTATCATATATCTGACTCCTTCTTTCCCGGCATAATTCGCCTTAAGCTATATATTATTGGACTAGACCTATCTCTGCGCTCTTGGCACCCATATCGCTGTAAATTTTTAATGCTTTCTGAGTCGCTTCAAACGCGCGTAGATTTGAGGTCATCAACACCATGGTTTTCATCATATCGATATTTGATGTTTCCAGATTTTTCTGAGACATATTTGGGTTCGGATGCAGTTCCGGTTCTATATTATCGAGCGGAACAAACATTTCCCCTCGATCTCTCTGTAACACCGAGGTATCGGCAAACCGAAACAAACCCACTTGGCCGACGAGTTTATCTTCATCCCAGATAGAACCATCCAACCCAATATTAACATCGGGACGTGGAAGAATAATTTCACCACCCCTAGCCCCCATCACGGGGAAGCCATTAGTATCAATCAATTTTCCTTCGCTATTGAGTTCAAAATTGCCTTTGCGAGCGTAACCAAAAGTACCGTCTGTTCGCTGAATCTGAAAAAAACCGTCACCATTGATTGCGATATCAAGAGGATCACCGCTATATTCCACGTCCCCTGTAGTAAAGTCGATTTTCGGCTCGGTCAACTGAGTATAATTAGTGCCCGTGGTTGCCATGCCAGAGCTTGCCTCTCCCAATCTTGCCTCAAAAGACACCACTCCTCTTTTATAGCCTGGAGTTTTTACCGCCGCGAGATGTTCACTGATATTTTCCAACATCTGCATCCGTGCCACTGCTCCTGAAATTGCTCCATATTTACCGCTTGACATCTTGCTTCTCCTCTTTTTACTGATGTCTGCTTGTCGACCAAACAACCATTAATCTTTAACCCGGAAGCTGCTGTTTCACACGCGTCAACTGCAGCAACTGTTCAACTTCCACAGGAGCCATCTGCAGCGCGGCAGCAATCCCCTTGGCATCGACCCCCTGATCGGCCAAGGAAGCAACATAACGATATTTTTCGGAGCTGCTGCGGGGAACTTCAACTGTTTTTTGTTCCTTCTCAGCTTGATCCAGACTGGTTGAGAAACTTGCTCCATGCTTCTGCTTAGCCTCTCTTTCTTGTACTTCCTGCCGCAGTTCGTCCAGCTTCTGACCCAGCTTTCCAGAAACTCGTAATTGCCAGAATCCGAGCAGTAGCGCCAGCAGAGCTATCGATCCGATCAACAACAATGGCAGTTGTCCGACGGCCATTTTCTAGACCTCTGGCTGCAGAGCATTGATACTGCGCTTCATCTTAATCTTTAATTTACCTAAAGCCTGGCTATGCAGCTGGGAGACCCGGCCTTCCGACAACTCAAGAACTTCGGAAATTTCTTTTTGTGACAGCTCTTCGTAATAGATGAGTGCGACAACCAGACGCTCTTTTTCGGAAAGTTGCTCCAGATATCCAGCTAGTTCCCCAGTCAGTTCATTCGCCTCCATCCGTTCCTGAACACTGGCCTGCTTGGTATCCTCAAGATTATCTAGAAAAGTTTTTCCCGAATCGTCATCATCTAACGTTCCATCCAGGCTGACATAGCCGATTTGGCTGACTTGAAGTTGCAGTTCGCGAAAGCTATCCAGGCTCATATCCAACTCTTCTGCCAGCTCAGGATCTTCGGGCGCACGACCGAGCCGTTTGCCTAAAGCATCTGTTACTTTGGCTAGCCTCGATTGCTTCTCCCGCAAGGTTCGGGAAAACCAGTCCATCCGTCGTACCTCATCAAATACAGCACCGCGAATTCTCCGCTCGGCAAAAGTTTTAAACAACACTCCTCGACCGGGATCAAAGCGATTGGACGCATCCATTAATCCCATCAGGGCAGCGCTACGGATATCGTCGCGACTGACGAACGCAGGCACCTGAGTCATCATTCGATCAACCAGAAAGTCGACCAACGATAGGTGCGATTCAATCATCTTCTCCCGCTCCGCCGCCCCTGGCGGACCGTAACCGTTACTGAAAGTCATCAACTCGCCTCCGTGCTAACTCCGAGAAATTGCTTCCAGAAAAACTGCAGGGTTCCTTGCGCCTGACTGTCGACTGGAACATCAATCACGTTTTCCGCCAGGACGTTAAAAGCTTTTGCGACTTTGTGATCGGGGTAGAGATCGACCATCACCTGCTGCTGGCGCACCGATTCATGCATTTTCCTGTCAAAGGGAATACAACCGAGATAATCGAGAAAAATATCGAGATAGCGTCCCGAAACCATGGTCAGCTTCTCAAACACATCAAGCCCCTCATCCGCACTTCGGACTGAATTAACCGCCAACAGAAACCGTTTTTGATGGTACTGGGTCGAAAGCAGCTTCATCAGAGCGTAGGCATCGGTAATTGCTGTCGGTTCCGGGGTGGTCACGACCAGAATATCCTGGGCAGCGACGTTGAAATAGGTGACATTATCGGAGATACCAGCTTCGGTATCGATCAAGACCACATCAAAATGTTCTTCGAGGGCATCCAGTGAGTCAATCAGGCGCATCTTCAGTTGACTGTCGAGGCGGGTATACTGCTGAACGCCAGATCCGGCGGGAAGAATCTTCAATCCGTAAGGGCCTTCTACCATCACCTCTTCCAGAGTCCGTTCGCCGTTGAAAAAATGGTTTAGATTGTAATCTGGTGAAATACCAAGAACCACATCAATATTGGCTAATCCCAAATCGGCATCGATAACCAAAACTTTTTTTCCTTGTTTGGCTAAAGAGACGGCAACATTTGAAACTACGGCTGTTTTTCCAACCCCACCTTTCCCGCTGGTAATCGACAGAACTCTGGTTGTTGGCATCTGTATCGCGACGGCCGTCTCATCCAACTGATTCCGCATATTTCGCAGGGTTCCAGCTTGATCCATGGTTCCGTTCATCATACTGCCACCCTCCGTAATTCTTCATCTTTGCCCATCACCAGTGCCGCAACCGCTTTCGGTTCTGCTCGCAGCAAATCCTCGGGGACCTGTTGACCATTAGTCAGATAAGCCAACGGCAGGTTACTTCGAATTGGCACATTGATCAGACTGCCACAGCGATCGGTTTCATCCAGTTTGGTAAAGATTAACCGGGAGATTGGTAGCTGACTGAAAGATTCCAGGGTTTTCTGCTGCAATCGTTCCTCAGTTGGAGCGGCCAGCACCAGACAATTTTCAACCTTAGACCCTTGGCCAAGAAACTGATTTAATTCATCAATCTGAGTCTGATCACGGGGGCTGCGTCCGGCAGTATCAATCAGAATCAGGTCTTTATCACGGTGACGGCGGAAAGCTTCCTGCAATTGCTCTGGAGAGAGCACTACTTCAACCGGTAACCCCATAATTTCACCATAGACTTTCAATTGTTCGACCGCTGCAATCCGGTAGGTGTCAATCGTTACCAAAGCAACCCGAGCACCGCTTTGGGTGATTGCCTCTGCTGCCAGTTTGGCAATCGTCGTGGTTTTACCAACACCAGTTGCACCAATCAGGGAAATACACTTCTGCGGATCTCCCGGTGACCAGAGCGGCCCAGTGGTCTGCACCAGGCTGGCAATTGTTGCGGTCAGAAAATCACGACATTGATCCGGTTCCTGGCGTTGCCGTTCACTCATCTGTGGTGCAGCAAAACGGGCGATCGTTGCGGCGGCTTCCCGGCTGATGCCCCGCTCCACCATTAAACCCACCAGATCTTCAAGGGATTGCCCCGCAGCAGGGTTCAATTGTGCTAGCGACGCTACTTGTTGTGGCTTCACTTGCTGAGATGGTTGAACCTGTTTCGGGGTTGGACTGGCAACTGTTTCAACCCGGCTCTCCCGTTGTGCCTGAGTCAATTCCTGCATCAATTCCTTCAGCTGATTGATCTCAGCCTGCAACTGGTTAACATTTTGTGCTTCCAGTTGTGATCGCAATTGACGAACTTCAGCTTCGAGCGGATTGCTTTTTACTTCAATCCTTTGACCTGTCGCTGCCTTCGACAAAGAAACTTGCTCATCTTCCAGAGTTTCTATCCGACGGCCGTAAGCTGCTGGTATCTTCCCCAGAGTTGCCGGTTGCGTCTCGATATTCGGCACCGCTTTGCGAAAACCATTGCGCATGGCTGGTGATTCAATTGCGGCTGTCACCTCAATGACCTGCTTACCCAGCACACCCAGTCCTTTTTTTCCAAGGGTTCTGGTCGACAGAATCAGTGCCTCAGAGCCGAGAGCTTGCTTTACCTGCTGGAGCGCAGATGCCATATTTTCCGCTTCAAATTTTCTAACCAACATCGACAGTCACCGTTCCTATCGACCGCACTTTCAAATGAGGCGCGATCTCGTTGTGAGAAATAATTGCCAGACTGGGCAGGTAGCGTTCGGTCAACCTTTTGACATGGAGTCGGATTG
>JASJGU010000435.1:0-5609 GCA_033791385.1 Desulfuromusa sp. | reverse complement strand
GCAATTCCAGCCTTGCTTGATTCGGCATCAAAGGGTTGAAGTTGGTCAGCCGCGGTGCCCCCTTGTTGCGTAAAATAAAAAATTGCAGTTGGTCTCTGAATTCCTATCGTTGACTCAGACCTATTTGTCCTTTTCTGACGATCAGAAGAGGGCGCTGGCAGCACATAGACAAAATTTTGGGATAGGCTGTTGCATAAATGTTTGTTATTATCCAGAGTCCTACGCATAGCTTCTGAAAAGCATAAAAGGGAGAACAACTATGGCTACTGACTGTCTTTTCTGTAAAATCACAAAAGGTGAGATTCCTGCGACGATCCGTTATGAAGATGAGGATCTGGTCGCTTTTGAAGATGTTTCTCCGCAGGCACCGCATCATATTTTGATTGTGCCGCGTAAGCATATTCGCACCACTCTTGATTTAACCACCGCCGACAATGATCTGATCGGTCATATTTATCAGGTCGCAGGCAAGTTGGCTCATGACATCGGTTTTGCCCAAGATGGCTTTCGTATCGTTAATAATTGCAACGAAGCAGGTGGGCAATCTGTCTGGCATCTGCACTTTCATTTGCTCGGTGGACGTGATCTGAGTTGGCCACCCGGATAAAGAATGGTTCTCGATTAACACGATGAAGAACTTCGACGCCAAAACAGAACAACGCATGATCACCGAGATCATGGAATTACTGGTGACCCATTACGGTGCCAGTTTTTCCGAGGACGATCTCGATCATGAATTGAGCCGGGTGGAACAAGCGCTGACCGACGCTCGTACCTCGCATCAGGGGCAGGTGCGCAAATCGGGTGAGCCGTACATCTTTCACCCGTTGCGGGTTACTCATCTGGCGGCACGCCATTGGATGGACTTTTCTTCCGTGATTGCTGCGTTGTTGCACGATGTTGTTGAAGATACCCCGGTTACTTTGGAAGATGTGGAAAAGAAATACGGCAGTGAAGTCGCACATCTGGTTGATGGGCTGACAAAAGTCACTTCGGCGGCCAAATCTCGCGAAGAGCTGAAGATGGAAACCTATCGTAAAACTGTGCTGGTTGCGATTGATGATATCCGGGTGCTCTGTCTTAAGTTTTGGGACCGGATCGATAACCTTTTGACCATCGATGCCCTGGCTCCACACAAGCAGAAGTTGATTGCTGAAGAGACTCGAACTATCTATGTCCCGTTAGCTCAGCATCTGGGGATGGGTTATGTCGCGACGGAACTGGAATCGCTCTCCTATAATCTACTTTATCCCAAACGTGGCGATAAATATAACCAGAAAGTGGATCTGCTGAAGACTGATACCATCGATTATCTGCGTAAGACTCGAGCCAAGATTATGGGCGCGTGTGAACAGCAGAAACTGTCGGTGCAGTTAAAGGATCGCTGGCGACCGTTCTCGATTGCTGCCATGCAGGATATGCCGCGTGGGTTCGTTACCCTTTATACTTTGGAAGTTCAGGTCGATCGGATGATGGATGCTTATGTCTTCCTTGGCCTGCTACATGGTTTGTTTCCGCCGATTCCGGGGAAATTGCGCGATCATCTCAACTTGACCTCAAAACACGGATATCAGGCGCTTAAAACCACGGTGCAGGTTGGCGAGCAGCGGATGCGGGTCGAAATTACCACCCGTAAACTGGCTCGGTTCAACCATTCCGGCGTGCTGGCTCCCGGCTTTAAGTTTCGTCATGATAATTTCCGTTCATTGATGAAGTCGTTGCTCGATGGCGAGTCGGCATTTGATACGGAGTCGTTGAAATTGGCCTCGGCTACGATTCAGGCATACACGCCGCGTGGTGAAAACCGCACGCTTCCAGAGGGAAGTAGCGTGCTCGATTTTGCGTTCGAGATTCACGAATCGCTCGGACTGCACGCCCGACGTGGTCAGATTAATGGCCGCACCCGGCAACTGAAAACCCGCCTGCTCGACGGCGATCAGGTTGCTATCGAAACCTCGGAGAAACCGGAAGTCCTGCCAAAATGGCTTGAGTGGGCCGTCACCCCGAAAGCTCGCAATACCATCCGTCGTTACCTGCGTAACAAAGTCAGATCCTCCAGTAATTGATTGGTCATAAAATGTCTAGAATTGTCGCTGTTCTGCTGTCGTTCATCCTGTTTTTTGTTCTGGTCGGCCAATCCGCTGCTGCAGGGCAGGTGAATGTTTTTATCTATCATCGTTTCGATGAAAGCCGCTACCCGTCCACTAACATCTCTGCAGATATTTTTCGCCAGCAGCTCAACTACCTGAAAGAGAACCAGTATCAGGTTTTGTCTCTCGGAGAAGTTGTCCGCCGCTTGATCGCAGCTGAACCGTTGCCGGAAAAGGCTGTGGCACTTTGTATTGACGATGCATTTACCTCTTTTGTGGAGGTCGGAATGCCGCTGCTGCGTGAATTCGGTTATCCGGTTTCGTTGTTTATCAATACCGATGCCGTTGCTACACACGGGTATCTCGACTGGGCTCAAATCAAAGCATTGCACGATGAGGGTGTAGAGATTGGCAACCATACGGCGACCCATGCTTATCTGGTCGAAAAGGAGCCGGGTGAAGAGATGTCGGCCTGGCACGAGCGGGTTGTGGCTGATATCATAAAAGCTCAACAGCGTTTTGAAAAACACCTCGGAGCCGCACCGAGCCTGTTTGTTTATCCTTATGGCGAGTATTCTTCAGAAGTCGTTGATATCGTTAAGCAGATCGGTTTTACGGCGGCGTTTGCTCAACAGTCGGGGGTTATCCATTCCGGACATGATCTGTTTACTCTGCCACGTTTCCCGATGGGGGGTGCTTACGCTACGTTGGAGGGCTTTGTTAATAAGTTGAAAATGAAGCCGCTGGTGGTCTCGGAGGAGGAACCGTTCAGTGCTGTTGTGATCAATAATCCTCCAGAGTTATTGCTGGATATCGATACAGCAGATGTTGATATGCGTCGGGTGAATTGTTTTGTGCAGGGCGAGAACAGCTGTCAGATTGAGGCTGTCAGCGGTCGGGATGGTTGGTACCGTGTTATTGCCGAACAGCCGTTAAGCAGTCGGCGTAACAAATATACTTTGACCGTGCCGGGTAAAAAAGGTGGCTGGCATTGGTATAGTCATCTTTGGATAAATGCCAAGTTGCCGGCGCTTGAGACGAAGATGGAAGCAGTACAGAAAGAAGCAGTACGGGATGAAAAATCAGCCGCTGACGCGAAGGTTGACGGCAGCGAAGCGCTCGAGCCGGTTGGTGCGGATCAGTAGTTGCAAGTCTTTGATGTAGTCGTCGCCACGGATAGAGTAACGGAATAGACCTTCGGCCAATTTTGAACCATCGAGCGGTTGACCGGCGTTTCTTGCTTTAACACGAAGCTGACGCAACTCTTTGTAGGCAAAATGGGTATTCAGGTTTTGCAGATAAGAACGGATCGATTCGTAGACATTTTCAAACCGGCGGACTTCGTATATTGCCCCCTCGGGACGTCCTTCGGGGACGATACCGGTTCCGGGTTTAAAGGTCCATTCGCCAAACAGGTTATTCGCCAGCTGCGAGAAGCGTGAAGTGCCCCAGGCCGATTCGTTAGCCGCTTGTGCCAATGCTAGCCCCGCAGGGATGGTATCAACGCGTAATAGAAGTTCTTTGAATGCCTGTTCGGAGGTGAGCGTCGCACTTTTTATTTTGTAGCGCTTGGCCAGTGTCGTCAGATTCTGTAATTGGCTTTCGTTCAGCGACAATCCATTATTGACGGAACTTTTGAGTTCTAGGATCTGCTTTCGTTCGAGTCGAATTTCATTGTTGGCCAACAAAATCATCGGTAGCAATGATTTGAAAAATAACCGTTTTTTTCGATTGCTTGACTGGATATCAGACAGATCTCTCGGCATTGTTTGCAAAATCAGTGGCGGTACACCACGATCCAAGTCGTCGAGATGATAGCTGTGACGTTGAAACTCTTGTTCAAGGTCTTTGGCAAGAGACGTTTTCAGAATCTTGATATCCGAACCTTGGTAGATAGGTGCTGCGCTGTCGGAACAGCTGGCCAGTAACAGGGACAGCATGCAGCAGAACAACAATATGGTCTTAAGTGGTGTTTTAATCATAAGTTTTTTGGCCCCGTCTAATCATAACCTGCGACAGGGCAGCGTGTTTTATATAGAAACAGAATCTGTGAGTCAATAACTATTCACCCGATCGTTTGCAGTTTGAAAGCCCCAGTTTTATAGCTGACTGTAATCACAAGTGAATCTAAGATGTTAAAAAGGATTATGGTATGAAGTCATATCGTCAGGAACTCTGGTTTGATGTCCCGACTCGTCGAGAATTTCGAAACATTACTCCGGATATAGAAAAGTGTCTGCGTGACAGCGAAATTCAAGAGGGAATTTTGCTCTGTAATGCTATGCATATTACCGCCTCGGTATTTATAAACGATGATGAACGGGGGCTGCACAATGATTTTGAACGCTGGCTAGAAGAGCTTGCTCCGCACCAACCGCTCAGTCACTATCAACATAATAATACTGGCGAGGATAACGGTGATGCTCATTTGAAGCGGACTGTTATGGGAAGGGAAGTTGTGGTTGCCGTCTCTGCGGGCAAACTCGATTTCGGACCTTGGGAACAGATTTTTTATGGTGAGTTTGACGGTCGACGTCGCAAGCGGGTTCTGGTTAAAATCATTGGAGAGTGACATTTTTGTCAGCAATATGGTAATATTCCCATCATTTAATGAATAATAGAGGGTGAGTGTGGAAACAATTAAAACAGCAAGTTTCGAGTATTTGATCAGCCTTGCAGAAGAAAAGCCCGAAGGGGGCTATAAGTTTGTGCTTGACGGCTCAAGCTATGAAATACAGGATGTTCTAGAGATTTCAAAGATTGCCGAAAAACACGACTATATCGTTATATATTAATTTTTGGGAGAGAGGAATAGATCATGAGTGATGTCGATGCAAGTGTTAAAAAAGATGTCTGTTACACCCTGGAAGTGGCCCTCGAAAAATCAATAAAAATGGAAGAAATAGCGTTTCGTAATTTCTTGCATGCCATAGATCTGGTTAAAGATCGGCAGGCGAAAGCTATTTTGCGTGAAGCGGCACGGGAAGAATTGGAACATAAGCATAGTTTGGAAATGATACTCCTGGATGGTCATGACACAAATCTCTCTGGTCTGAAAAAAGAACTACCAACGATGAATCTCAGCTATGTGTTTGAACAGAAAACGATTGCGCCTGATGCTGACGCCCGAGAATCATTGGCCTACGCGATACATTTGGAGAAGAAAGAGATCGATTTTTATCGCGCATTGATCAACGGTTGTGAGGGCGCCCCCATGGTTGAGGTATTTAAAAATCTTTTGGCCGATGAAACCCGTCATCTGCAGATTCTGGAAGATTTCTACGAAAGATATTTCTTGGCTGAGAATTAGAAATAATAAAATTTTAAAATGGTGTATAATTGATGGGGCAACACTTAAGTGTTGTCCCATTTTACGTATTAGATAAATAATATCAAATAGTCGAAAAAACAGTTAGTTGTAATGCTTAAGTCAACCTGCTAGTCTGATAGAACACTGTTTGTTTGGAGGTTGCTATGGAGATAGATATTGTTAAGGCGCTATTTGGTTTTTACATCGTT
>JASJGU010000434.1:0-2862 GCA_033791385.1 Desulfuromusa sp. | reverse complement strand
TGCTCTTTTTGGTCATTAATTTAACCTTTTTCCCCGGACCGAATTAACGCGGGCCGCCACCCGTTTTGGGGGGGCGGCCGGAGGGACAACTGATGTCTTATTTAGTAACAAACTGATAGAAGTTACTATCAAAGCTTGGTCCGAGGATAAAACCATTGACGTTAGCTCGTTTAGAAAAAATTTCTATATCCTGAAACATGATGACAAATGGGGAAACCTGTTGGTGCTCCCGTTGCAGATCCAGATACATGTTAGCGCGTTTCGCAGTATCCATCTCCAGGACTGCCGCATCGGCTTTTTTGGTCATCTCAGGGATGGCCCAGGCGTTTCTCCAGGCCAGCGGCTTGGATTTAGCATCGTCTGCGTTATCCGGGTTACGGGCAAAGGTATCGGCGTTGGTATGTGGATCCATGTAGTCCGGTCCCCAGCGACCAATATAGATGTCATGATTACGGGCACGATATTTGGTCAGAGTCTGCTTCCCTTCACCCGGAATAATTTCCAGCTTGATACCAGCCTGAGCAAAAGTTCCCTGAATAGTCAGGCCCATTGAGGTTGTCGGCTCGTTGTTCCGGGTATCCATCGTCAGAGAGAAACCTTTTTCCAGCCCTGCTTCCTTCAACAACTCTTTGGCTTTTGCAACATTTAAGGTGAATGGTGTTTCTTCTAAAGCACCAAGAAAACCTTTAGGCAAAAAAGCCTGATGAACAGTTGCTTTACCATCCAGGATCGTAGCTTCCATCCCTTTATAATCAATCAGATATTTAAGCGCCTGGCGAACTTGTGGAATTTTCAGGTATTGATTTTTCTGGTTTAATCCCAAGTACCAAACAGCTCCCTTGGCTTTTTTACGGACTATGATATTTTTATTTCCAGCCAGACCCTTTATTTCATCAGGACCCAAATTTCTGGCGATATCAACGTCGCCTTTTTCAAGAAGTAAACGCTGGGTTGAAGATTCGGGAATATGGCGGATAAAAACCCTCTTTAGCTTTGCTTTTTCACCCCAGTAGTTATCGTTACGATCCAGAACTAGAGATTCAGAGGCTTTCCAAGCTTTAAATTTATACGGTCCAGAACCAGCATAGGCGGTTTTAAGCCAACCGTAACCAAGATCGCCATCTTTTTCGTGAGCCAGAACATCTTTTTTATCAACAATGGAACCAGCGGTTGATGTCATACAATAAAGAAAAAATGTCGGTGCGTAAGCCTTATCGACCATAACCTTAACTGTATAATCGTCAACCTTGACGATTGTTTCTGCAACGTTTTCCGGGGTAAAGCCAAATTGTGAAACAATAAAAGCCGGGGATTTATCAAGCTTGATGACCCGCTGCAGAGAAAACACGACATCATCAGCAGTGAGCTGATTTCCTGACGCAAATTTGATCCCTTTTCTGATTTTAAATGTATAGGTCTTGCCATCAGGTGAAATTGTCCAGCTTTCAGCCACAACACCATAAATATTGCTGACGTTTTCCACATCATAGCTGATCAGTCGGTCATAGGTATTGGCAGCATATTCGGCACCGGTGAACTCAAAAATTTCAGCAGGATCAAGGGTAATCAAATCATCAATACTGAAGGCCATAACCAGAGTATCTGCAGGAGTTGAAGCCGTAACTGTTTGAAACGAAAAAAAGATTAAAACAATCACAAGCAAACAGCGTTTTTTCATAATATTCCTCCTTTGTTAGTGGCTTCACTTAGCTGTGAACACCAGATGAATTAAAAAGAGTATACAGGAACACTAAACCGAGCGCTAATGAGTTAAAATTTTACTGATGAAATCAGCAGCTCTTTCCGTTTGGGGATTATCAAAAAAGTCTGCTGGCTTACCCGTCTCAATGATTTTTCCTTCATCCATAAAGAGAACCCGATCAGCCACTTTTTTAGCAAATCCCATTTCATGGGTCACAACACACATAGTGATACCTTCCGATGCAAGGCTCACCATAACGTCCAAAACCTCACCAATCATCTCTGGATCTAAAGCGGAAGTTGGTTCATCAAAAAGCATAATTTCTGGGGACATGGCAAGACCACGTGCGATGGCTACCCGCTGTTGCTGACCACCAGAAAGTTGCGCCGGGTAGGCATCAGCTTTTTCAGTCAGACCAACACGTTCCAATTTTTGTCGGGCAATTTTCTCGGCTTCTACTTTTGTAATCTTTTTGACGTTGACTGGGGCCAACATAATATTTTGTAATGCTGTCATGTGAGGATAGAGGTGGAACTGCTGAAAAATAAACCCGATTTCAGCCCGAAGCTTGGTCAGATTTGTGGCTGCAGCATGCACCGACATACTATTAACAATAATTTCACCCTCTTGAATCGGCTCAAGCTTGTTGATACACCTGATCAGAGTCGATTTACCAGAGCCACTGGGGCCACAGATGACCAGTACCTCACCTTTGGGTATATTTAAATCAATTTGATTCAATACATGGAGCTTATCAAACCACTTGTTTACACTTTTAAATTCAATCATGGATCCTTCCTTCTTAACTGCAATCAAGCTGTTTAGACTGAAGGTTTAAATCAAAAAGTCTAAACACCTTCAGCCTTGCTTTGCTGTCTTTACCTTTATATTGCCATCCTTCGCTCCAGATAATTGGATAGCAAAATCAGAGGATATGAGATGGAAAAGTAGAGAATTCCTACCAGTGCAAAGACCATTAAGCCTTCTGGAATCCTGACGACAGTAACCCAGCCCACCCTGGTTAACTCCATCACTCCGATAACCGACACAACTGAAGTGTCTTTGATCAAAAGGACATACTGCCCCACCAATGGCGGAACAATCACTTTCATCGATTGGGGCAAAATCACCAATCGAAGTTGCTGCATCTTAGACAATCC
>JASJGU010000433.1:0-5806 GCA_033791385.1 Desulfuromusa sp. | reverse complement strand
GAGTACGAATTATTTTGAGATGTTCTTTCATCGCCAGAGTCTCCTGAATTACGAACCTGTTTGATTCATTCTTTCGGGCACACTGTACCCTGCAATCAACGGGTGGAGTATATCCGCTCACCACGTGGACTGCACGGGAATAGTGTCAAACATAACCCACACAGGTCGTGCTCGTGCTCAGGCCACCGAAGGTGCCCGGTGCTCGTAATCGTAATCGGTTTGTCTCTCGCAAAGATGCCAAGCTGCAAAGAAATGCAAACCAATAAATTGAATATCCAATATCCAACACGGAATGTCCAATGTCCAAGTGGGCTGTCGCCATTTTGAAGCGGGCCCCCTCGCCTTCGAGGGAAATTGCCGGATGGGATGTTCCATTAGCTGATCGCTGAGAGCTTCTTTTTTTTGACACGGATTTCACGGGTTACACGGATTCTTGAGACCAACAACAAAAAAGCTAAAAGAATTGCCTCACACAGAGCCACTGAGCTCACAGAGATGCTGACGCTGAATTTGGAAGATCAGTATTATATGAACGTCCGCTGGTGGGGATTCAATTGCTTCTGTTGCAGAAGACGGCCGTAAAAAGCTTCTAAAGTAATCAAGACAGGTCTGGCCCTGGAGAGGGTCCGCCTGGTCAAAGAAACCGTCAGCCCCACCATGAAGCGCTGAGAGTTCAGAATTCGAGCACGGCGAAGAGTGCCTGATATCAGTTGAACGAAACTGACGAGCATGGTATAATCCCTATTGAACGAACAAAGTGCATTCCCTGAAGATTAAGTCCGTGATGGAGGAATATACCATGAAAGTACATGCGGCTCTCTTGTCCCTATATGTATTGCTCGTTTTGCAGATGGGGCTTGTTCAAGCGGATGAACGGGCTGACACTATCCGCGAGAATTACACAAAATATGAAAAACAAATCCCTATGCGTGATGGGGTGAAGCTCTTTACTGCCATATACATGCCAAATGACACCTCGAAAGAATACCCGATCCTTATGTTACGCACTCCCTACAGCATTAGTCCTTATGGGTCCGATCAATACAGAGGCCAGATCGGTCCCCACGAAGACTTCGAAAAAGAGGGATTCATCTTTGTGTATCAAGATGTGCGCGGCCGTTTTATGTCAGAAGGCGAGTTCGTTCATATGACGCCGCACGTGGCAAACAAGCAAAGCAATACTGATACGGACGAGAGTACGGATACCTATGATACGATTGAGTGGCTCGTTGAACACCTCCCCGGGCACAACGGCAAGGTGGGTCAGTGGGGGATCTCATATCCCGGGTTTTACGCGTCTGCCGGGGCCATCGACTCTCACCCCGCTTTGAAAGCGATCTCTCCTCAAGCGCCGGTGTCCGATTTCTATTGGGACGATGTTTACCATCATGGAGCTTTTCTATTGACACACTTGTTTGGCTTTCTAAATAACGTCCAGCAAAAGCGCGATGGACTTATTGACGAATGGTCAGACCCCATTTATGACATTGAAACCACGGACGCATACAAATTCTTTATGGATCTAGGCCCTCTGAAGAATGTGAACAAGACATATTTCAAAGACAAATCCGCATTTTGGAATCATGTGACGCGCCACCCCAATTATGACGCGTTCTGGCAAGAACGAAATATCCTGCCTCATCTCAAGAATATCAAAGCAGCCGTCATGGTTGTCGGTGGTTGGTACGACCGGGAAGATTTGTTCGGACCGCTGAATACTTACCACATGATTGAGAGACAAAATCCTGATACAGTCAATATGTTGGTCATGGGGCCGTGGCGTCACGGAGGTTGGCTCCGTGGAAAAGGGGACGAACTGGGAGATACAGATTTTGGATTCCCTGCATCAGCTTATTTTCAGAAACATGTTGATTTGAATTTCTTTAACCACTTTTTGAAGGACGACGAAGGTGAATTGAACCTGCCGGAAGCTCTGGTGTTTGAAACCGGAGCCAACCGCTGGCGACAGTTCGACCAGTGGCCACCCACCTCTACTGAGAAGACAAATCTCTATTTCCACGGAAGCAGCAATTTGCAATTTAACACCCCTCCCGAAGAGTCTGACGGTTATGATTCCTATGTCAGCGATCCAGACAAACCGGTCCCCCATACCAGAGACAATTCAAAGTGGATCAATAACACGTTTTATGCAGAAGACCAGCGATTCGCTTCTCGGAGACCGGATGTCTTGGTTTTTGAAACAGACATTCTTGCAGAGGACGTTACATTGGCGGGGACCCTCCAAGCCAATCTCTTTGTGTCCACAACTGGAACCGATTCCGATTGGGTGGTGAAGGTGATTGATGTGTACCCCGATGATTTGGAGGAAAAATCGGCCCAGCAAACCCTGGTTCGCGCAGAGGTGTTTCGGGGACGTTTCCGGGAGAGCTACAAGACGCCCAAGCCTTTCAAACCCAATGAGGTGACCAAGATATCGTTTGAATTGTGGGATGTTTTGCACACATTCAAACGGGGGCATCGGATCATGATACACGTCCAAAGCACGTGGTTCCCGTTTATCGATCGCAATCCACAGACCTACGTGCCGAACATTTTCGAAGCAAATGAAGACGACTTCATCAAGGTGACCAATCGTGTGTATCGATCCAAACGGTTCCCCAGCCACATCGAGGTTGGCGTGTTGAAGCAACTGTTTTGAGCCATATTTATGGGTGTCAAGGCAGGATCCCAGGGGAAATAGACCGAGCAAATGAAAGGATGCGTAATAAATGCAACACGGCATGGGTGACGAACATTTGCAATAGCCCTACTGGCTAAAAAGACTGAAAACAGCGGCTGGCTCAACCTGGCTGCGAAAGCAGCATTATTCAGACTGCCACGAATATCCAGCCATTGGCCAGCAATTGGCTGATCATGTCGTTTTGAAACGCGTATTCCCTCGCCTTGTCACCGCCAAATACACTCATAGAATCTCTTCCCCATCTGTAGGCCTGGAAAGCAACCTGCGTTTTGCATTGATAATAGCCTGATGCAATCGCTGCTCTAAGACTTCCTTGGGCGGCAAGCTCGTCAGATATTCTGCCACATGAATACCACTCTTGCCCATTTCCAATAATTCAACCTGTTCCTGCTTCTTGCCTGTACATAAAATGATACCAATGGGGAGCAACTCATCTGCTTCCTGTTCGTACTTGGCCAGCCAGCGCAGGTACAACTCCATCTGCCCCTTGTAGGCCGCTTTGAATGACCCGGCTTTTAAATCAACCGCCACCAGACGCTTCAGCTTGCGGTTGTAAAACAACAGGTCAATATAGAAATCCTCATCATCAACCTGGAAACGGAACTGACGGGCAATAAAGGAAAAACCACTGCCCAGCTCCAACAAGAACTGCTGCAATTCCCGCAAGATGGCGTCTTCCAGATCCCTTTCCAGATAGCAGTCATTGAGTTCCAGGAAGTCCAGGATATAGGGATCTTTTAAAATCAGGTCCTCATTGACTTGCCCGGACTCTCGAAGCTGCTGTAGTTCATTGCTAATGGTCAGATCCGGCTTTCGAGAAATAGCAGTGCGTTCATAGAGTTGTGCGTCAATACGATCAGCCAAGGTCCGCGTTGACCAACGCTCTTCAATGGCCATATGCAGGTAGAAATCGCGTTTTAAGGCGTCATCGATGTATAATAGAGAACGGATATGGGTCCAACTCAATTGTCTACGCACTGCGTAGACTCTCTCTTGTTCTGGAAATGTCTCTGCAAAACGCAGACAATGATGCAACTGCTTTTTGCTCCAACCCCTGCCAAAAGAATGCGTTAGATCACGAGCCAGGGTCTCAATCACCCGTTTGCCATACTCGCCGCGTTCCCCCTTCAGCACTTCAGCAGAGATCCGTCTGCCCACCTCCCAATACAGCAGAGTCAACTCCGCATTCACAGCCACAGCAGCCCGCTGCTTGGCTGACTGGATCAGTTGCTTGATCTCAGAAAAGAGGCGTTTATCAGGAAGTGACGATTCACTCATTGGGCACTCTCCCTCTTTGTTTTCACTGGCTTCGGTGCCTTCCAGTGACACACGTCGATTTTCCCTGTGACTGCGGCTGAGATTAGGGCTGTGCGGCGTTCTTGAAGTAGGCACTCTGAGAAATCTAAACCCCAGACGACTCCTTTTCTTTGTACAGCTCAATACTACCCCCGAAATATGGATGTGACAAGGGGAATAAGGGAGCTATCAACTATCAGCTGTCAGCCAGTCTGAAGCGCCGTGCGATGAGGCATTTAGGGGTCGGTACTCGTATTTAGGTATATGCCGCAGCGACATGTCATGAACACTTAAATCCGAGTACCGACCCCTTCTTCTCTCGAATTACTACCTACTCCATTAGTTCTCTGGTTCAACTTTCTTGGTTCTTCGAACGGGCTTGGCGAGGATTTCCACATAGAACGATTCTAACTGCTGCTCTTGGGCCGCAGACATACATTTGCTGATTTCAGCTATTTCAATCACCTTTGCCTCTTCCGCTGTAGGGCCAAATTTGCAGTCGAAGCCCCAGAAATCGAAGCCTTCGGGCAGCTCTCTTCTACGTTCCCTTTTAAGGTACTTTTTAACATTAGATTTTGCGGCCTCAACGAGCCTGGCGGCTTTAATCTTTGGGTGTGTTAATCTAAAGGTCTTTTTCATATCAATCTCAGCAAGTATCGAACAATTCGTTGCTCGTCCATTTCCTATTTTTTCGCCAAACACTGGAGTGGCCCATCCAGGATCGTTCCATGAAGCGATATATTGGCATTATGCTCAAATTTCAAAGTTCTCAATATACTACAACATGACGGCTTTTACTTCCTAAATTAACTGATGAAACGAAATACCTTAACGAAAAGAACCCATTTCTAACTCCGCCTCCTTTCCTGAAGGCAATTAATGGATCGTCCCATCTAAACAAGAAAGACTAAAGGGGCAGGCCTCAACTTGCCACTAAGCGATTGGCCCTTTTCATTGATCATTGCGTTAAAAGTGTAGGTCCCGTTAATTCCTATGGAGGCTCTCGCCTTTGGCCTTCGGCTGAGTTTTTGCCCCTCACGCCATTTTTTCCTAGATTTCAGATCTCCTCTGGCGATATAATCTGTCTTGTCGTCGATTATTAATTTTACGAACAATCACTGCAGTTCTTCGGCGGCCGGTACGACGCGGATATCGCCGAGATCCCGGGGGTGGGACAGGTGTTCGGTTCGCTGGGGCTGGGCGCAAACCAAAGGTCGCTTCCGAAAAGGGCTGTCGAGCTGCACTACATATTCCTTGAGCTGGGTGAGGAAGAACATCAAACCGCTCGGGGGAAAGGATAAGGCCATGGCAGAGACAGGAAAGATACCAAAGAGCAAAGCGCAACTCAAGCGTCCAGTTGACAAGCATCATGCATTCTTGCTGGTTGAGGAAGGACACGCCTGGGTCACGAGTTGCAATCGTGAACTCGCCGAAACCTTCAGCACGCTGATCATGCGGGGTGATTCCGTTACCGTCACGAAGACCAATGGGGTCACCGTGTGTGGGACCTACGCCGGAGAACCTGAGCAGAACGCCACGATCATCCTCGATCACAAACCCGATGCCCACTTCAAGCTCGTACCACTAAGCGATACGCCAAGTAGCCTGCTGACGCATGTGGCACGCCTCATCGGACGACACAACAGCCTGACCTCCCAAGAAAGACAACATGGACTCACCTTCCGTGGCAAACTCCGGAAGCCATCCGAGCCCATCGAGACCGAGGCCACAGCTTTGACGCCGGAATCCAAGGCCGTGTCAGTCAAGGAGAAGGTTTCGACAGAATCGGTGAAGATACCCAAGAGCAGA
>JASJGU010000432.1:0-2752 GCA_033791385.1 Desulfuromusa sp. | reverse complement strand
GTGGTACCCGTTTTCAGCCGTGAGCTCGTCAGTTTCAGGCTACAGAGCAACGTGCCGGAAGGCTGGCAGCTCATCAGCCAGGGCAATGGCAGTTCGCGTAATGATGAAGGTTACGCCACGTGGGATTCTGCAGGGCCTGTCGATGAAGTCTATCTCGTCGGTGGACCACTGGTTAAGTACGCGGAGGCGGCGGGTAACACGGCTGCAGAAGTTTATCTGCGTGGTTCTCAAGGAACTGTAAGTAATGTACCCGCTCAAAAACAAGTTGATGTATCATTCTAATCGCAAAAACTTTCAACGCAGAGAAGGAGAGAGTCAGAGAAGATCAAAGGCTATAAACTGTTTTTGATTTTAAACCCAAAACAAAGAATTATCTCAGCGGGCTCTGCAATCTTAGTGTCTCTCCGTTAAATTTTTTTCAAGAAGTTTAATTTGAGGTTTGTTGTTATGGAAACATGTCTACGAAAATCGATTGAACAATACCGACGGATCATTGCTCATGCTGGTCAGCTTGATCACTTACTACAAAAGTCTGATCCTGATGAACTGCAAAATTATACGCTAAAGCTTCAGGAATTACAGGATGAGGCTGGCTTGAATGATCGGGTTTTTTTGGAAGTATTTCCCCGCAATTCTACCTATTGGCAGGATCATCCCCTGTTTATTGAACGGACCAGCTTGCTGGAAAAAATTGTTGAGCTGAATCATTTGCTATTACCAAGAATCCGTGGCATGATGGCCATTACTGCTAATGAGTTAACTCAGGTAAAAAGCGGTCGCGTGGCAGTTGCCGGATATCATCAGGCCCCTGTCCAGCGCAAGCAATATGCTCGCGGCGTTGGATAAATACCCCTCGCTGGTCTGATGTTATCGATATCCCAAGGGTTCTTCTATGTCTGTATTGAATCAACTGAAAGACTATCGGGTTGTTAAAGTTGCCCTGACGCTTCTAGATGGTAAAAAATTATCGCTTGATGCTGTTGCTAAGACAACCACTTCCCCTCAGTTTGAAGCCACTTTTCTCCCTGATCAGCTTGATCCAGAGCAATTGAATCCTAAAGAATTTTGTTTAGTGACCTTTGATGTTGCCGGGGAAACAAAGTCGATTACGGCGAAGGTTGAATCTGCGGTGGAAGAGTCGAAACTATTGTTGGAGATGGTAGAATCATTCAGCTATATTCAAAAGCGGGGCTATTTTCGTGTTGATGCTGATTTATCGGTCAGTTACTGGGATATCGATGAGGAACACCCCTCAGCCAAGTCGGTACAGACCCCCGTTAATATTAGCGGAGGCGGTCTACGACTGCCCGTTTCGGAAAAGATTAAAGACGGAACAAGGCTCGGATTGGAAATAGTCATCGATTCTCCACAACCAGCAGTGGTTGAATGTATCGGCGAGGTTGTTACGAATTATGATGATAATGGAAATAAGCAGGTTGCATTGACATTTGTCGATATTGAGGATGAAGGCCAGGACGCGATTATTGCTTATTGTCTGGCTGAACAGCGGAAGCAGTTACGTTTAAAAGTGAAACTTTTAGGTGGGAATGTTTCTTGAAATAGATCAATCTGATAGTGCAAATTAAGATGAGATGGAGTGGGGGCAGAATGTGAATTCTGCCCCCATTTTGTGTTTAGCAGGTTCCAAAAGCAAGTTGTGTCACTGGGGTACAGTCGAACGATACCCTGGGTATAATGTCCTCAGATTGCCAACTCTCAGTTCGATTCCGACCATTCTCTTTTGCCAGGTAGAGGGCTTGATCAGCTTCTTCAATTAACTGGGTCGGATGAATATTGCTGATCCGGTTGGCGCAACTGATGCCGATACTGATCGTAATTGGCATCCGTCCTGAGGGTTGTTTGCGAGAAACTTTTGCAACCTGTCTATGAATTCGTTCGGCGAGAACTTCAGCGTTATTGCCCTTAGTGTCAGGAAGGATGACAGCGAATTCTTCACCGCCATAGCGGCAACAGATATCTGCATTCCTCGCGGAATTTTGGATCACGTCAGCCACCAGGCGGAGCACGGAATCCCCGGTTTGATGACCGTAGGAGTCGTGAAATTTCTTAAAATGATCCAAATCTATCATCAACAGTGAATAGGGTAGTCCCGAACGCTGCGAGCAGGCAGCTGCCTGTTTGATGCTCATATCAAAGGTGGCGCGGTTGCCGAGTTTTGTCAGTGGATCTGTTAATGCCATTTTTTGTAACTGCTCTTTACTTTGACGCAGTTCAAGTAAGCGCTGCCAACGTTCCAGGTGCCGGTTCATGCGGGCACTCAGTTCGGTTGGGTCGATCTCGACATGAACAGAATCACTGGCTCCAAGCTGAAATCCGTTGAGTAAACCTTGCTGGTCCTCCGCAAAGGCAATCAGGGGAAGATCATGCCACTTTTCATTGGAATGGAGTTTGTTGATCCAGTCAGCTTTATGATGTTTTTTGTCAATGGCCCAGCAAACCATATCAGCAGGTTTGGATTTCAAGTGTTGGAAGAGATCGGCTGAAGACCCTAAGGGTTTAATCTTCTGAAATAGACCCGTCGCGGTCAGATGCTTCATTAATTGCGTTTTTTTATGTTTATCATTGGCAATAATCAGGGCTGTTGTATTCATCTTTTTTGTGTCCCTCTGCCCCACGGCAATATCGATTATATTAGTCATAGTCTCTACTTTCGGCATTTCATTAGGTAATCTTTAGTTGTTTTTTCTGCCGCCGTAAAATCTATTGCTCTTACGCGGTCTTGTTCTTTAAC
>JASJGU010000431.1:0-2950 GCA_033791385.1 Desulfuromusa sp. | reverse complement strand
CCCTCTTACTAAGCTTGCCGGCACGTAAGAAGGGCTATAACCCCAAAACCGAAAAGGAGTTTAAAATGAATGTAGACAACAACACCTCTAAAGTCAAGAACGCTCAAAATACTAAGGGGTCGGAATGACAACCGAAAATTGACCACCTGTGATTACCGAAAATTGACCACCCTAAATTTAAGAAAAAGAAAGGTGATGGGGTCGCACCCACTGTGGTTGTTTCCGGGGTGCAGGAGAAACGGAAGGAGCCGTAGGCGACTGGAGTTTCTCCTGCACCCCGGAGGCCCCCTCCGCTGCCAATTCGATTTTAAAACAAAACCTGCCTAAATAATTTCCCTGCTTTTTTGCGGTTGTAATTTATACCCTCTCGTGAGATGTCATAAATAATTACGGGATATTCTCTTCCAGCAGGAGTGATCAGTAAACCATTGTCAAGATCGGTGATCATTCTGACACTTTCAGAGCTGCCCGTTCCATCAAACCATGTTGTGGTATCTTCGGTGAAGTCGGCGTTTATCGTTTCTAGTCGACCCTTTTGCGGATTATATGTAAGGACTTCCATCTTCATTTTCCTTTTTTCTGTTGTTGCCTTTTGAGGCTTTCTTTCAAACGATAGCTATCCCACTGACAGTTGATGATATGGGCTTTGTGCGTCAATCGGTCAAGAAGGGCCGCTGTCATCACAGGATCGCCAAACACCTTTGTCCAGTCAGCAAAGCCGAGATTCGTGGTAATGATTACCGACCCTTTCTCTTGACGTTCGGCAAGAACCTGAAAGAGCAATTCCCCGCCTTCCTTGGAAAACGGGATGTAGCCCAGTTCATCAAGAATCAACAGGTCGTAGCGGGCATGACGTCCAATAAGACGTTGAAGGTCTCTCTCCTGCCGTGCTTCGATAAGTTCGTTGACCAACCCATAGCAACTGACGAACCTGGTCCGGTAATTGTTCCTACAGGCCTCAATACCAAGTGCAGTTGCTAGATGGGTTTTTCCCGTACCACTTCGACCGAGAAAAATAACATTGCGATGCTCTTTAATATATTCGCATCCCGTCAACTCCCGTATTACCCTGATGTCGAGATCGGGTACTGTAGCAAAATCAAACCTCTCCAAGGTCTTCATCAGGGGAAATTTCGCCTCTCGCACCCGGCGGGTGAGCCTGCTTTCCGCTTTAGCTTCAAGCTCGGTTGTTGTCAGATCCAGCAGAAATTCGTCGTAGCCAGGGCCGCTCTCTTTTGCCTGGCGTATGCTGGTTTCCAGATCCCGAGCCGTGGCTGCTAAGTTCAGCGCTTTGAGATTCTCGCGCAATTCGACAATGGTTGAACTTCTCATTGCACACCCCCCAACACTCCATAGACGGCAACGTCAGGAGATGGCAGACTCGGCCAGTTTGTAAGCGGTGCAATAATATCGTTCGGCTCATTGGCATATATCAGCAGATGCCGTACGCCTTCACTTCCATTAAGATTCTTTTCAAGAGCTAGTTCAACCGCAGTCTCCACCTCGTCAGCCTTATAACTGCTGTACAGCATCAGCACGGCAATAAAATCTTTGATCCCTTTGGTTTCGCCCTGTATATGGCAGAAATTTGCAAGTAATTGATGGAGTGCCTCGGGCCAGTTTTCCCGCCATTGCCGAATCACTCGAGCACTGGCAAACGACATCGGACGTTGCTGGATCAGCTCCAGATAATGCTCCGGGGCAAGACTCCATTTGTTGTTGCCAAACAATCGTTCATGGACAGCCAGTCTTTTACCGTCTGCAAAAATCTCAACCCGATCCACATGCATGAGTATCTTTAACCTGCGACCTGCATACCGCCATGGCACCGAGTAGCGGTTCTTGTCAACCATTACGGTGGCGTATTTATCGACCCGAGCATCCCCCGGTCGGATATTGCTGTAGGCCATTTCCGGCTGATCAAGAAGATGGACTTTCTCTCCCTCAAAGAGTTCGGCGACACTCTCCGAACGACCGGCCATCTTGTGCGAACCGTAGCCTAGACAGTCGGCAAGGATCTTTTCGTTGAGTTCCTCAAGGCTTTGGGCCTCCGGCACCGGAACCATGTAGTTTCGGCGAGCAAAGCCTACCAATCCTTCAACTCCGCCTTTCTCATTGCCACTGGCTGGGTTGCAAAACCGGGCGGAAAAACTGTGGTATGCTCTGAATTTACTGAAGCTTTCCTGCTCGATGCGTCTTTTGCCTTGGAGAACCTTACGCACCGCTGTCGTTAAATTGTCGTAGATAAGTACCGGGAAGATTCCACCAAAAAAATCGAAGGCCTTGATATGGGCGTCAAAAAAGGCCTGTTGACGTTCACAGGGATAAAAACGGACGAAGTGCTTTCCGGAATATTTGCTCCGCATGCAGAAAAACTTCAGTCGGACTTTTTCCCCTTCCAGGATCGCCGTCGCAGTCCCCCAATCAACCTCCGCTTCCTGCCCCACCTCAGGTTCGCACGCGATGAATACTTGACTGGAAAGATCAAGGCCCAACTCCATTTGCACCATCCGCACATAGCGACGAACATTACTTTCACTTCCTTGATAGCCCTGTTCCGTTCGTAATCGGTTATATACTCGTCGTGCTGTGTGACGCTGCTTCTTCGGCTGATCCTTGTCCTTCTTCAGCCACTCCTCAATATGAGAACGATATGGCCCCAGCACCGGAAACAGCTGATGCTCTCGCTCGCTGTATCCCCACGCTTCCCCTCGAAGGGCCTTTTTGATTGTGTTTCGCGAATGGCCGGTCTGTCTCGCCAGCTCGCTAATGTTCTTGCCATAGACCCTCTGGGCCGTCCTGATGTATTCGTATTGATCCATCTTGAGCAACTCCTCACCTCCTAGCTGAATGTTTTAAAATGACATTCTAATAGAAGATAACTTGCTCAGGGTGGTCAGTTTTCGGTAATCACTACCCCGCTTTGCTGGTCAATTTTAGGTTAGCACAA
>JASJGU010000430.1:0-13447 GCA_033791385.1 Desulfuromusa sp. | reverse complement strand
AAAATTAAAACCCAGGGGGACAAAATTCTCGATGTGCCGCTGGCCATGGTTGGTGGAAAGGGCTTATTCGTCAAAGAGATTCAGGAAGCAATGCTGCGTAATGAAGTTGATATCGCAGTCCACTCGATGAAGGACGTGCCGACTTTTTTTCCTGATGGCACGGGGCTACGATGTATTACTGAGCGGGCAGATCCACGCGATATCGTGGTTCTGAAGGAGGGCTATAAAGGTTTTTCTGAAATCCGCCAGAAGGGTCGAATTGGAACCTCTTCGTTGCGGCGCAAGGCGCAACTACTGAATTTGCGTCCCGATCTGGAAATGGTTGATATCCGCGGTAATGTACAAACCAGGATTACTAAACTTAAAGAAGACAATTTGGATGCCGTTGTTCTGGCTGCAGCCGGGATGCATCGACTTGGGTTTTCTGAGCAAATTGGCGAATACCTTGATCCGAAAATCTGCCTTCCAGCGATTGGGCAGGGAGCATTAGGGTTGGAGAGCCGCCTCGACGACGATGCGACCAATGAGCTGATCGATTTTTTTAATCATCTACCAACGTCCTACGCAGTCACGGCAGAACGCGCTGTGTTGGCAACCCTCGAAGGCGGCTGTCAGGTGCCGATTGCGGCTTTTGGAACTGTGAATGATGGGCAGTTGGAATTAACCGGCTTGGTGTCCGATGTCCTTGGTCAAAAAATGCTGAAAAAAACACTGACCTGTCATGTTGATCAGGCGATTGAAACCGGGGTCGCCCTGGCAAAAGACTTGTTGACTCAGGGAGCCGCTGAGATTCTCAACGAAGTTTATGGTTGTGAAACCTTCAATACTGACGGGGATTGATTTTGACCACGGAATTGCCGTTGGCAGGCAGACGTTTTTTGATTACTCGCCCACAGGCTCAAGCTGCGGATTTTATCTCACTGCTTGAACAGCAGGGTGGCTCCGCGATCTGTATTCCAACGATTGAGATTATCCCTCCGGCGAGCTGGGCTCCGCTGGATTTCGCTATGCGGGATCTGGAAGATTTCGATATTTTGATTCTTACTTCGGTTAATGGGGTGGCTGCGTTTTTTGAGCGGTTGCTCGAAACCAATCAATACTATGGAACATTGACCGATATATTGGTGGTTGCTGTCGGCCCCAAAACGGCTCTGGCGATTGAAGAAAACCATATTCACCCAAACCTCATCCCTGAGGATCATCGTGCTGAGGGAGTGGTTGCCGAGTTATTGAAGTTGGGGGTCAAAGGAAAAAGAATTCTTTATCCGCGAGCTGAGATTGCCCGTCCTTTGATCATCGACAGGTTGCGTGAAGCCGGGGCAGAGGTGATTGCTCCGGTTGCTTACCGCACAATTATGCCCGAAGGGAATGAGGATAAAATCCGCAGCCTGTTCAGAGTCGGTGATCTTGATGCTGTCTGTTTTAGCTCATCATCAACCTTTAGTAATCTGCTCACTATGCTTGGTGATGATCTGCAGAAACTGCAAGGGGAAACCAGGTTTTTTTCCATCGGTCCGCAAACATCAGAGAATATCCGCAAGCATGGATTTACTGTTGATCTGGAACCACAACAATGGACTTTGGATGCGTTAGTCGAAGCGATGGTTGGTTATTATTCAGGATAAATCGTAGGGGCGAACCTGTGTGTTCGTCCGGTTTTATGTGACAGAAGCGGGTAGACACTCAGGTCTGCCACTGCGTTAATAAATAGGAGCAATTATATGTATTTCCCCGGTTATCGTCCCCGTCGTTTGCGCCGTAACGAAAATATCCGGCGTATGGTGCGTGAAACTCATCTGCATGTTGACGACCTGATTTATCCGATGTTTAGTGCGTTCGGTGAAAATATCAAAAAAGAAATCAGCTCGATGCCTGGAATTTACCAGCAGTCGATTGAAAATATTGTCATCGAAGCCAGGGAAGTTTTTGATCTCGGAATTCCCGCCGTGGTGCTGTTCGGTATTCCTGAATTGAAAGATGCGGTTGGCAGTGATGCCTACTGTGCCACGGGAATTATTCAGAATACCATCCGCGCCATTAAAGAAAAAGTTCCAGAACTGACAGTTATTACGGATGTCTGCATGTGCGAATATACTAGCCATGGGCACTGTGGAATCATCAAAGACGGTGATGTTGATAATGACTCGACCCTGGAACTGTTGGCCGCAGAAGCTCTCTCCCACGCCCAAGCAGGTGCTGATATTGTAGCCCCTTCAGATATGATGGATGGTCGAGTGGCGGCGATTCGGGATATTCTGGATGAGCATGGCTTTGAGCATATCCCGGTAATGAGTTACGCGGTCAAATATGCCAGCGCCTATTACGGACCGTTTCGTGAGGCTGCAGAAAGCTCCCCAGAATTTGGTGATCGACGCAGCTACCAGATGGATCCGGCTAACCGGATGGAGGCGCTGCGTGAAGCCAATCAGGATGTTGCTGAAGGTGCCGATTTTCTGATGGTTAAACCTGCGATGGCTTATCTGGATGTGTTACGGGAATTGAAAGATAATTTTGATCTGCCTCTGGTTGCTTACAGCGTTTCCGGTGAATACAGTATGGTGAAAGCCGCTGCGGAAAAGGGTTGGATTGACGGTGATCAGGTGATGATGGAAACTTTGCTCGGGATGAAGCGCGCCGGAGCTGATTTGATTATTACCTATCATGCTAAAGAAGCAGCAAAGCTGTTACGTGGCTGAGATCTTTACTTGAATATGAATGGAGTGCAGGGGCTATCAGGTCATGGTAGCCCCTTTGTATGTTTTGATCATGTCTGAATATTATAGTGATACTTTAGCCAACGGCGTCCGCTTGGTGACCGTTCCCATGCCTCACCTCCATGCCACTGAATTGGTTTGTTCAATGGCGGTCGGTGGTCGCTGTGAGGCCCCAGAACTCTCAGGGATCTCCCACTTTCTCGAACATATGATTTTTCGAGGTACGGCTGAATATCCTACCAGCACTGAGCTGGAGCGTGCTTTTGAGGCGATAGGTGGATCGGTGAATGCTTCGACCGATGTGGAGACGACTTGCTTTCATTCACATATCCATCCCGATTACCTGGCCGAAGGGGTGGCCTTATTTGCTTCAATGCTGCGGCGCCCGAAATTCAACGACATCGACACGGAACGGCGTATTATTTTAGAGGAGGCCCGCGAGGATTTTAACGAGGAGGGCGTGCAGATCAATCATGACAATCTGATGGTTGGATTGCTCTGGCCGAAACATCCACTGGGGGAATCCTTGATCGGTTCACCTGAAACCTTGCACAGAATTGATCTATCTGAGCTGGAAGCTTATTATGGCTCCTGGTATCTGCCGCAAAATCTGGTGATTTGCGCTTGTGGCCCCATTGAAAGAAACGAGTTTCATCATGTGGTGGAACAGGAATTCGGTGACTGGTCAGCGGGAGAACAACTTACGGTTTTGCCCGTCCCTGACCAAGTTGAAGAAGAAGCCGAGAGTTGCTGGGTTCTGGACTCCGATTCGCAGATAGGTCTGCAACTGGCGTTTCGCTTGCCCGGCCGGCAGGATGAACGAACTCTGGCGATCCGTTTGTTGCGGCGAATTTTATCCTGGGGTGGTGGGGCGCGTTTGTCTTTGCGCTTACGTGAAGAGTTGGGCCTGACCTATGCAGTTGAAGCTAATTGTTCGCTGCTGGATGACACTGGTTACATGGCCATTGATCTGTCAGTTGCTCCAGAAAATCTGCAACCTGCGGTTGTTGAGTTATTCAAAATCCTGGTTGAATTACGTGATCAACTGATTCCAGCTGAAGAATTGGCTGCCGTTGTAAGAAGTTATTTGTTTGACCTTGAATTTTCACGTGATCAAAGCGAAGCTATGGCGGTTCGTTACGGATGGGGACTGCAGGCCAATTATATTCGAACCTTGGAACAGGATTGCCGGGAGCTACAGCAACTGACTTCGGCATATCTACAACATGTGGCTAGGGAATTGTTCTGCCAACAGGGAATGAAACTGGTTGTTGTTGGTCCTTGGTCAGATGCTGACCGGCAGTTGGTTGATCACCATTTAGAAAATTCGGGGCTGAAATGTCCAGTCTGATTTCAACCCAAGGGGGCTGACCTTGGGTTTGTCCCAAGGTTACTGTTGAATTGCTTAGACTAG
The DNA here is from genome assembly GCA_033791385.1 of Desulfuromusa sp. Classification (GTDB taxonomy): domain Bacteria; phylum Desulfobacterota; class Desulfuromonadia; order Desulfuromonadales; family Geopsychrobacteraceae; genus Desulfuromusa. The sequence continues at coordinate 9,319 of JASJGU010000430.1, read as the reverse complement.
CGCCATCCAGGTCTGTTCCCGTTTTTTTCAATTGAAGTACCCCTTCAACTCAGTTTGCGAAGAATATCTATCCTGATTTTCTTTGCCAGTTCCTGCATTTTTTCAATAATTTGTTCAATTTTCTTCGGTTGAGTCTTGTTTTTACTCAGTTAATGTTTATGGAAAAGTGTCAAAAAAACATTAACTTCAAGTGAGAATAAAATGAAATAAAATTAGGTAGTTGAGAAAATATTGTCTAATTTATTTATATTGACTGATGCTGTCTTTTTGGGCTTAAGAGTGAAACTCTATGCTGCGAAAGAAAATTATACCTATTATTATTAAGGCGTTGCTGTCTATTGGTTAGGATGTATTCACGTGGCAGTGTTTATTTTTAGTCAGAGTTTATTAGTAAGAAATGGATTTAATATTATCTAACTTGCTGAATATTATGAGGTTTTGTCGATAATCAGCTTGCTGAAATGGCGGCTTTAGACGATAATGGGCAGTGACACTGACTAGGTTAATTCCACAGCCCTTTCGCTCTTGGGGTGAAGCTGTTGGACAGGGAAAAACTTTGACGGGATTTGACGGGGTATATGGAAGCACCTGTAAAAATATTTTCTGAGCAGGACATCGCGGACTTGCTCTGTATGCCACAAGTTCTGATTGATTTGATTGAAGCTTGTCTTGGTGGGGACGATGCTCAGCCTTTGGCCGATATTATTCTTCAGGACACCGCTCTTTCGGCAAAAATTATTCTTGCTGCCAGCAAAACCAGCCCTAAGCCGCTGGATCCTCAGGAACCCGTTTCATCGGCGATTCAGCGGTTGGGCACCCCGATGATAACCGGCATTGCCCTGCAATCGACCAGACAGGTTATCCAGCATAACTTTACCCCCCATGAATTGTCTTTTCAGTATGGTCTTTGGTACTCTGCCCGGGTTTCCAGTTTGGTCGCACGCTGCCTGGCACCCTCGGTTAATTATCCTTATATTGAGGAAGCTCAACTCAGTGGATTACTGCTGAATATTGGTATCCATGCTTTGTTTGCCCGCGAGGGCGGCAAATATATTGATTTAGCTGTCAATCCCTGGAGCAGTGCGATCCAATGTCACCTGGAAGAGGCTAACTACAAGATTAATCATCTCCAGATTGCAGATCAGTTGATTGCACAATGGCAGCTCGATTCATTTATGGCTGATGCCATACGTTTTCTTCATGCTGATATCGCTCAGATCGAACAAAGCAGTGTGCTGCTGAAAATTGCTCGCCTGGTTCAGCAATTTTGTCAGAATCCACAACAGTTAACGGTTGAAACTGAGGTGCTGGCAGAGCGTTTATTTGGCTTTCGTAAAAGTGAAATTGACTATCTATTTGAGTGGGCTAGTGGCTTATATCCCTCGTTTGGCGCGTTTTTAGATGACCCTGAAAAACTGCAAGAGGAGATGGCAGCTACCCTGGATCGGCTGACCGAATTGTCCTTCATGCTGGCAGATCAGGAGGCGGCTCGCGCCCGTCTAGGCAGCGGTAAAAATCCGCAAGATCTGGTGCAGATTGCCCGAAACCTCTATCTGGAAAACAGTTCGGCAACCGAAGCTATTTTCTTTTTGCTTGATCAAAAGAGTCTCCAATTGTCGGGAATTCTGACGGAAGGACAACCGCGACTGATCGCCGAGCTGAAAATTCCCATGGAGGCCAACTCCAGTTTGGTTGCTTCTGCGCTGATTCATGGGGTTCCAAGCGATTCTTTTCGGTCTGAGCAGCCACTGACTGTGACCGATCATTTGCTGCTCCGCCTCTGCAAGAGTCGCGGCATCAGCTGCCATCCCTTCCGTTTTGAGAACCGGGCGCTGGGGATCGTGGTTCTAGGGATTGATTCAGCGCAGGATTTAGAAAAAATACAATCGTTGCAGATCAAGATGTTCGGTCAGGTGGTCAGTGCTGCTATGAAGCGAATTGCGGGGGATGTTCAGGAGGATTTTAGTGACGGGAGCAGTCTGCTGCGCAGGGTCAGTCATGAGGTCAATAACCCGCTGACAATTATCGGCAATTATGCCGGGGTGTTAAATCATTTGCTGGCTGACAATGACAGCCGAGAATTGACGGAATCGATTAAAAAAGAAGTTCGACGGATCGATGATATTATCAACTACTATCTTAACCAGCAGGAAATTCCTGGGTTCCCGGAATACAGTATTAATTTGAATCAGCTGGTGCGGGATACGGTTGATGCTTTAAATGATGTGGAGTTTAAACCTCGGCACATTGTGACCAGATTTGATCTGCAAAATAACCTGGATAAAGTGGCGACTAGTCCTCTTCTGGTTAAGCAGATCCTGGTCAACCTGCTTAAAAATGCCGCTGAGGCTGTCAGTGAAGGTGGTACGATTCAACTGATCACACGTGACGGTTTTTCTGCTGACCGGGGCAGCCATGTTGAAATCATTGTTCAGGATAATGGCTCGGGGATCGCTCCACAGCTACAGGAAAAACTATTTCAAACGATGGTCAGTAGCAAAAAGGCTGGCCATACCGGTGTTGGTCTGAGTATTGTCAAAAACATGGTTGATGATCTTGGTGGGTGGATCAGTTGCCATAGCTCAGCGGAATCTGGAACGAGCTTCCACTTGCAGATTCCCTGTAGAACCGATCGCCCCGTTGATTCCTAGGAGCATTTGTGCAAAGTAGAATTGCAGAAGACATTTTAGCTGTTGAGAAGATCGGGCAATCGCATATTCTGATTGTTGACGACCAGCTGTCTTTATTGCGCAGTTTGCAGGCTTTGTTGCAAATCAATGGCTATCAGGTTGAGCTGGCAAAGAATGGCAGCGAAGCAATTATGAAACTGCAGGATGCTGATTATCAATTACTGCTCCTTGATCTGCAAATGCCAGGTATTGATGGGCTGGAGGTCCTTGAATTTGTCCGCCAGGCCAAGCTTGATCTGGAAACTATCGTTGTCAGTGGTGATACCTCTTTTACTTCCATAAAAGATGCAATGCGGCTTGGCGCTTACGACTTTGTTCGCAAGCCTTACAATCCCGAGGAGTTGCTGACAACCGTCAGTCGGGGTATTGACCATTACCGACGGGAACGGCAGCTGCTCCGAACTGAACACTCTCTGAGCGAGTCGGAGCGCTTGCATCGGTTTATTGTCAATAATTCTCCCGATTTTATTTATATGCTCGATAGTCAGGGAGTGTTTACTTATGTCAATGACGCGGTGGAGGAGCTCCTAGGATATAAACGTTATGAATTACTCGGTAGACATTTCTCTTCAATAATTCATCCCCATAATGCCGCTGAAATGCATAAATTTTTTAGTGAGCAACGCGCTGGTGATCGAGCAACCCATAGTATCGAGATACGTTTGTTGGTGAATCAGTCGAGTACACAAGAGGAATGTCTCGACAATTGTGAACTGATTGTTGAGTTGAATGCGATTGGGATGTACGAAGAGAAAAAGCCTGGTCAGAAGATATTTATCGGTACGCTGGGAAGTGCCAGAGATATTTCTGAGCGTAAACGCTCTGATGATCATATCAGCCATCAGGCCTATCATGATGTATTGACTCAGTTACCAAATCGTCTTCTGTTTGATGACCGCATGAAGCAGGCATTTGCTCACGCGAGTAGAAATGGGCAGCGATTTGCCATGCTGTTTATGGATCTGGATCGCTTCAAGCTGATTAATGACACTCTCGGTCATGTGATGGGAGATCTGGTTCTTCAGCGGGTCTCCGAGCGTATTCTTGGCTGTCTGCGAGCAGAAGATACCCTGTCTCGATTTGGTGGTGATGAGTTTTGTCTGCTGTTGCCCGATATCACCAGTAAAGAGAGTGTCGCTTCGGTCGCAGAAAAGATTCTTAAGGCGGTGCGGCAACCTTTCAGCATTAATAATCATGAACTCTATCTGAGTATAAGTTTGGGTATTGCGATCTATCCTGATGCAGGAAAAACTGGAGACGCTTTACTGCAGAGTGCTGATATTGCCATGTATCATGTTAAAGCGAACGGGAAAGACGGTTATTGTTTTTACAGTGATACCATGCGCAGCCATTCGAGTTTTCTATCTGTTGAGCGAGATGTGTCCTCCGCGTTGGAAAAGAAACAGTTTCAGGTGTTTTTTCAGCCCAAGGTCGATCCTTCAAGTCATATGATTGTCGGGATGGAGGCGTTGTTGCGCTGGCAGCACCCGGAACGTGGTCTTCTCTACCCAGGAGATTTTATTGCTGCAGCTGAGGCCTCAAAGTTAATGATTCCTATCGGTGCTTGGATTTTACATAGCGTCTGCGAAGAGGTGGTGCGCTGGAAGCAGCAAGGACTGCCGCAGATTAAGATTTCTCTGAATATTTCTCTCGTACAGCTTAGACAGGAAAATTTTGCTGAATCTTTCATCAAGACACTGCAAGAATTTAAGCTGAGGGCTGATCTTTTTGAGATCGAAATTACAGAACAGGGATTAAATAAGGACGAGCGGAATGTCGCAAAACAACTCCGGGTATTATGCGATTACGGTGTATCTGTAACAATTGACGATTTTGGTCGGGGTTACTCATCGCTTAGCTATTTACAGAATTTCCCTGTCAACACCTTGAAGATCGACCGATCATTTGTCCGTGAAATTGAAGAAGGTCAAAATCAGACCTGCATTGCTGACGGTATTGCGATGATGGCCAAGGGCTTGAATTTGAACGTGGTAGGTTCGGGAGTAGAAAATCTTCTCCAGCTTGATTATTTGCGTAACCTCGGCTGTAGTGAAGTTCAGGGCTATCTTTATAGCGCAGCACTTCCGGCTCAAGAGGCAATGACTTTGCTGCAGAATAGCCCGACCTCAGGACCACACTTTTCCCTGCCGCATTAAATCTAATCTCTTCAGAATAATAGCAGACGAACAACCCTTCTCCATGCTATGTCAGGTTCTTAACAATTAAAATCCCATTAAAATAGTTGATAAAACAGGAGTCGTAAAATGGAACAGCGTGAGTATGTTGGATTAGAAGATCAATACGGAGCCCATAATTACAAGCCACTTGATGTTGTTCTGTCGCGGGGCAAGGGGGTTTGGGTCTGGGATGTTGATGGTAACAAATACCTCGATTGTCTTGCCGCTTATTCGGCCGTTAATCAGGGGCACTGTCACCCAAAAATTATGCAGGCGATGATGACTCAGGCCGAAAAATTGACCTTGACGTCACGCGCTTTCCGCAATGATCAGCTTGGTCCTTTCTATAAAGAACTCTGCGAATTGACCAATTCGCATAAGGTTCTGCCGATGAATAGTGGCGCTGAAGCCGTAGAGACCGCGATTAAAATTGTCCGTAAATGGGGCTACACGGTCAAGGGGGTGCCAGAGGATCAGGCAGAGATAATCGTCTGCGAGAATAATTTTCATGGGCGCACCATCAGTATTGTCAGCTTTAGCACCGACGAAAATGCCCGGGCAGGCTTTGGTCCCTTCACCCCGGGATTCAAGTGCGTACCCTTTGGCGATGCCGACGCTTTTGAAGGCGCAATTACCAAAAATACGGTTGCTTTCCTGGTGGAACCAATCCAGGGCGAAGCTGGGGTGATGATTCCACCAGATGGCTACCTCAAAAGAGCCAGAGAAATCTGTGACCGTCATAACGTTGTCCTGATTCTGGACGAGATTCAAACAGGTTTAGGACGTACGGGGAAATTGCTGACTGAAGAATACGAAGGTATCGAAGCGGATTTGACCATTATTGGCAAGGCTCTGTCGGGTGGCTTTTATCCGGTTTCTGCTGTGCTGTCGAATACCGAAGTGATGAATGTTCTGCAGCCGGGTGAGCATGGCAGCACCTTTGGCGGCAACCCGTTGGCATGCGCAGTGGCACGGGCAGCGCTACAGGTCTTGTTTGAGGAGAAAATGATCGAAAATTCTTATCAGCAGGGAAAATATTTTCTCAATGAATTGAAAAAAATATCTCATCCCCATATTAAAGAGGTGCGGGGGCGTGGATTAATGCTGGCGATTGAATTTCATCCTGAAGTGGGTGGCGCCCGCGCTTATTGTAATAAGCTCAAAGAACAAGGAATTCTGGCTAAAGATACCCACGAGAATATCGTTCGTTTTGCTCCGCCACTGGTGATTCAGCGTGACGAAGTGGATCAGATTTTGGATGCCATCAACAAGGTGTTGCCAGCATCCTGAGTGCGTTAGCCATCGTGTAGGGTTCTCCTCGACAGCAGGATTGCTTCATTCACGATAGCCGGTTACACGAAGTGATAGCAGTGGAAAGGGGCCTTGTGAAATGCTTTTTGGAAATGGATTTACTAATATTCAGGTGCCGACAGCCGGTGCTGAAATCAATTTAATTCATGGCGGATCTGGCCGTCCTTTACTCCTTCTCCATGGTTACCCACAAACACATGTTATGTGGCACAAAATTGCCCCTTACCTTGCGCAGCATTTTCACGTGATTTGCCCCGATCTGCGCGGTTATGGAGACAGTTCAAAGCCAGCCAGCACACCGGATCATGCTCCTTATTCAAAACGTGCAATGGCTCAGGATATGGTCGAAGTTATGGATTATTTTGGCTACAAAGAATTCTTTGTCGCTGGACATGATCGTGGTGCCAGGGTTACGCATCGTCTGGCGCTTGATTATCCTGAGAAAATCAAGAAGGCTTGTGTGATGGATATTGCGCCGACTCATCACATGTTTAAGACAACTGACCAGAACTTTGCTACGGGCTATTACCACTGGTTTTTTCTTATCCAACCCAATGGATTACCAGAACACATGATCGGTTGTGACCCTGATTACTTTCTCACCCAAAAACTCGGCCAGTGGAGTGCCCCCGAAGCCTTGTTCGCGGATGAGGCAATGGCTGAATACCTTCGCTGCTTCAGCAATCCGGAGACGATTCATGCCTCCTGTGAAGATTATCGTGCAGCGGCAAGTATCGATCTGGAGCATGATGAAGATGATATGGCCAAGCAGGTCCAATGTCCTTTGCTTGTTTTGTGGGGTGCGAAAGGGTTTGTCCATCGTTGCTACGATGTTCTCAGGGTGTGGCGCGAGCGTGCCAGACAGGTGGAGGGCAGAGCCCTGGATAGTGGACATTTTCTTCCGGAAGAAGCTCCTATGGCCGTATGCGAGGAACTTATTCAGTTTTACGGTGATCATTGAGAATTATTTAAGGAGACCTGAATCTTCCACTAACAGTGGAGCTTCCCTTAGCAGGTAGTTTTTCAACAGCCTGTTATTCTACAATTTGTCTGACGTTTGCACTTCTTCAGTTCAGCTTAAAATTATCTCGCGGAGCGACCCTATGCAAAAAACCGACAAAATCAAAGTCCTGGCTGAGTCCGGGCAAGCCCTCGAAGTGGTGGTCACCAGCATCAAAGCCGATGTTATCTGGATTCTGATCGGTGAGGGGCCACACAGCAGTAAGTGTAAGCTGGAGCCTACCCCGAATGGCCTGGCCTATGCGGGAAGTATTATGGGGCGCGAAATTATCTACGAGCGTAGTGTCAAGGAGGTCAGGGATGAGATCGCCCAGAGTGGTCAGGATGGAGCTTACAATTATTCTGGACGCCGTTGAAATTATCCATTGAATCTGTGTCGAACAGTTGATCGGCTGCGGCAATAAAATTATTCCAAAGCAGCGTTATGGTGGTTACCCTATCTATGTCCCGACGAGATCCTCCTGAGACCGTCCCATCAGCACGATGAGTTCAGAGATGCGTTGTTGAAATGTTTTGAACTTGTTTCTAGCAATTGATGTTGCCATCGGGATCTTGGCCGTGATCGGGTTGACCGCACGGCCTTTGATATGCAGTTCGTAATGCAAGTGGGGGCCGGTGGAACGTCCGGTATTCCCCGACGAGGCAATTCGCTCACCCCGTTTGATTTTTTGTCCGCGTTTGACGCTGATTTTGTTCAAATGCAGATAGCGCGTCAGATATCGTCCATCGTGCTTGATTTCGATGTATTTTCCGGCAAAAGGATGATTTTTAACCCGTGTTATCTCTCCATCTCCGGTGGCATAGATCGGAGTGCCCACCGGCATGGCAAAATCAACTCCTTTATGTGGAGATATCCGCTTGGTAATGGGATGGCGCCGGGTAGGATTGAAGGCAGAACTGACACGAAAACGTCCCTTATAAGGGTAACGCTGAAAAGCACGAGCCAGACTTTCACCCTGATCATCGTAGAAATTACCATCTTCGAACAGAAAAGCACTGTAATAGCGGTTTCGAGAAAAGATCCGTACCCCTTCTATCTGGCTCTGGCCGGTCAATTTCCGATCAATAAGCTGCAGGCTACGGATCACTTGAAAGTGATCACCGGCTCTGATGTCCCGAGTAAAATTGAGTTTGTTCTTGAAGAGATAGGCAATATTTCCGGCTTCTTGTTCACTCAGGCCAGCTCTGATGGCTGAAAGGCAGAAGCTGCCATCTATTTCACCATTGATGAGTTGTTGTTCCCATTCCCCAGGCAGAATAATCTCTTCATAATCAAAGCTGTTTTCGTCAACACGATGATAGACAACTTGATGAGCGGGGTGGATGAACAATTCCATTTTCACCAGCTGATGCGTGTCTTCATCCCGCGTGAAAGTCAGAGTATTGCCCGGGCGTAAAATATCCAGCGCCAGTAGCGATTCATCTGCAGCAAGAATCTGAACCATGATGCTCTGGCTGATGTCTACACTGTCAAATATTGCACTTAAATTATCGCCTGAGGTGATGGTTCGTTTAGAAATGTGATCGGGGATAAAATTCTGTTGGAGATCTTTTATCAGGGTGGTTTTGTCGATAATTTGAGCCGGTTCTTCTTTGAACGATGGTTGCGCAGTACCGACCACCTCTGGTGGAGGGGAAGAGTCAGTCAAATAATATCCACCCAGGCCCGCAATGATGAGGACAAACGCAAACAAGAGGCATCGACGGTTGCGACGTCGTTTGCGTTGCTGGTTAAGTGTTGGTTTCCAAGTTGCATTCATTAAAAGAGTATCTCGTTGACCGTTGCCGATGAAATAAAAGTATGTTCTGAATGCAACAAATTGTCACCTGATGTCAAGCCCTGTTTTCTCTTCTAATGGTCTAGGCATGAGGTGGAAAGGGAACCCGCTTGTCCTTGGCCGCGAGTCGGCTGAAGGGGTGTTTCATCACACCATTGGTTCAGCCGCTCGCCAGAAAATGCCTCTTATTTTTGCAAGGTTTCTTCCAGATATTCACCGAAGCGGCGCCACGATTTTTCATCAGCATCCTTGCGATACCGGTCACTGCCATAAACGGTGAATGCGTGTGGCGCACCACTATAGGTGATCATTTCGTGGCTGATGCTTTGTTGCTCAAGCTCTG
>JASJGU010000429.1:0-2572 GCA_033791385.1 Desulfuromusa sp. | reverse complement strand
GCAAAAAATCTCTGTGATTTTGCTTTTAAAGGGCCTGACTGTGAGGTTCATCCAGAAGTTGCCAGGCTGATTCAGGACATTGTGGCCGCCAAGAAGCCCCTGGCAGCGGTCTGTATTGCTCCAGCGCTGGTTGCTATGGTTCTTGGTGCCGACAAGCTGGATCCTCGGGTTACAATTGGTACAGATAAAGAAACGGCAGGGGCAGTTTCGTCAATGGGCGCAACGCACATTTCCTGCCCGGTGAACGAATTTGTCGTCGATAAGAAAAATAAGATTATCACTTCCCCTGCGTATATGCTCGCTGGTAGCATAAGTGAAGCGGCTGAAGGGATTGAAAAGACAGTCAAAGAACTTATGTTAATGCTTAGTTGAGTAATTTTTTCAGGTAAAAAAAGCATAACCCGTATTGTAATGATCAACCAAAACTGATAAGTTTCACCCCACGTTTTTTTACAATAGGTTTTTAACCAAGGAGGTTCCAATGAAACAATATGTTTGTGTTGTCTGTGGTTACATTTATGATCCAGCTCTAGGTGATCCTGATAGTGGCATTGCGCCGGGAACCAGTTTTGAAGATCTCCCGGAAGATTGGGTCTGTCCGCTTTGTGGAGTTGGTAAGTCTGACTTCGAAGCAGTATAATTTCAGTCGTTTTACGTTCAATTTCAAGGCCCGATTGTTTGATGCAATCGGGCCTTGTTCTTTTTGATCGACAGATAAGGCAGGAGAGAGATGCAAGGGAAGCCTATCCGCAAACCTGACTGGCTCAAAGTCAAATTTCCTGCGGGTGCAAATTATACCAGGATCGATCGTTATCATCGTCTTAACGGTCTGAACTCTGTTTGCCGCAGCGCTGCTTGTCCTAATCAAGGGGAGTGCTGGAGTCAGGGGACGGCGACCTTTATGATCCTGGGGACTATTTGTAGTCGCCATTGTCGCTTCTGCAATGTTGGCAGCGGCCATCTTGACCCGCCTGATCCTGCAGAGCCGATGAAGGTGGCTAAAGCTATTTACGAGTTGCAACTCAACCATGCGGTTATTACCACAGTGACCCGAGATGATCTTGTCGATGGCGGGGCAAGTCAATTTGTCACTTTGATCAGAGAAATCCGCAAATTAACCAGTGAATGTCGGATTGAGCTGCTGATTTCTGATCTGCAGGGGAATTGGCAAGCTCTTGCCAGCATCCTTGCAGAAAAGCCCGATATTCTAGGACATAATGTTGAGACGGTGCCCCGCCTCTACTCGCAAGTGCGTCCAGAAGCTGAATATCAGCGCAGCTTGACTCTTCTGGCAGAGATTTGTCGGCTTGATCCTGAAATCATTACCAAATCGGGGTTGATGTTGGGAATGGGGGAAACGGAGGCGGAAGTCCTTCAGGTCATGGCTGACCTGCGTAAGCACGACTGCCAGCTGCTCACTTTGGGGCAGTACTTAGCTCCAACCCGCAATCATTTCCCGGTGCAACGCTATGTGCCACCACAAGAATTTTCTGCCTATGCCGAACACGGGCTTTCCCTTGGTTTTGCCCATGTAGAAGCAGGACCCTTGGTGCGCTCCTCGTATCATGCAGAAGAGCAGTATGATGCCAGCAAAAGGGGGGAGCGTGGATAACTTCACACTGGTTCGCCCTGAACACCTGAATCATCATGGTTATCTGTTTGGTGGAGTGATGCTGAAATGGGTTGATGAAAATGCCTGGATGGCTGCTTCACGAGAATTTTCTTGTTGCAACCTGGTGACGGTCGGAATGGATGCCTGTCGGTTCAAATATCGGGTTGAAAATGGATCCATTCTGCGTTTTCATACGGAAAAGGTTAAGCAGGGCAAAACCTCCGCGACTTATAGTGTTGTGGTTTTTGCCGATGCACCCGGCGCTGCCGAGGAAAAAGAAGTCTTCAGTATCTCAGTGACTTTTGTTCGTTTGAATAAAGACGGCCGTCCCTGTGGACTAACCGTTGTTGAAGCATAAAAAAGCCCTGCATCGATAGAAACCAATACAGGGCTTTAAGTATGATCTGATTAATATCAGGCTTTGACGTCGATAGACAGACCTTTTCCGGTCTGTTCTGCTATTTGCATTCGCTGTTGTTCGCCGGTTTGCATTTGCTCGGTTTTTTCCAGAGTTTTGGTCAGGACATCAAATCCGGACTGGGTTTTATTGGTTGACATCGCTTGCGCTGCGATACTTGTAGAGCCAGAGACATCCATAGCCATATTCTGCTCCTTTCGCTTGTTTGATTAGCTCTAAAGTAGCAGTAAAAACGATGCTGAGTCAATAGTTGTTTACTGGTTCTAATTAAAATAATTTTTCTTTGTATGTGCGTTATTTTGCTGACTAAATATGATGCCTTGTTGCGACAAACTGACGACTACTTTATACTCTGTTGAATTTTTCTGATGACCCGTAAAAATTTAAACCATACACAACGATGAATTGCGAGTTAAGAATGAGCGTTATTGATAATGTCAGTTCGGAGTGGATAGAAACTCAGTACCAGCTTTTTAAGGATGATCCCCAACAACTCCCAGAAGAGTGGCGATCATTTTTTCAAGGGTTTGAACTGGGCATGG
>JASJGU010000428.1:0-16753 GCA_033791385.1 Desulfuromusa sp. | reverse complement strand
CGAAGTTTCTCAAGAAGGTTCTTCCCTTCTTCCTCAGTAATATTCATCCGTTTTTTGAGATCATCAATCAATTCTTCGGCTTTTTTTTGGGTCAATGCCATAGCCCCAATTCCAGTCAATAAGGTTTTTTCAACTATTTCCAGCATTACGACCTCCTGTCAGCAAGGATACTAAAGTTTAAAAACTTATGGCAATTATAGCAGCTTCAGAGAGCAGTTCAAATGCACAAAGAGGTATTTGAAAAGGGAAGCGGCTATTTTTTCATTTTCCTTGGAGCATAACGGTCTTTTTCTTGGTAAATACATGCTCAGTATTACTGTCGATAGAGCCCCATTTCTGTAGAAATCCGAAGGCCTTCGTTCCCGCCGGTGTGGTCGTCATTCTACTGAAAAAACGCTGTAGCACAGTGGAATGGTCTTTTTGAAACACCGTCAATTTTTAAACCATGAGGAATCAGGAAGGTTGAGACTCTCCCAGGAGTTTTTGATCGCCTTACGCGCTGACTTTGAATTTTCGATTTGGCTATAACAGAGGTTATTCAGATATTTATAAAGATTATCTAGATCTTGTCGGTAATATTCTAATAATTGTTCAAGTTGATACCTGTCTTTGGGTAGATCGATTTCAGTTTTTCCCGAGGCTGAACAGAATAACAATATTTGTTTTAATTCTTCCCCATAGCCTGCAATGATTTGACCTTTAGCGTCCTCCAGTTCAAATTGGCCAAGCAGGCTGTTTTTAATGCTTAGAGGGGGGGCCAAAGTGTAGTGATGCATGTCTGGTTGATCAAGAAAGTAGAGGTACTGCTCAGGAAAATTGGGGATTCCATGGGCCGATAATTGTTGAGCTATCGTCTCTTTGAATTTTTTTTCTGAATAGATTCCAGGTGTGCTCAATTTGGAGACTTTAGTCATATCTGGAAGTTCAATGTTTTCAACCGCAGGGCATGTGAGCAGGTTTGTCAAAAAATGATCAATCGATTCTAATTGAATATCTCCTGAGTTTCTTTGTTCGAAGCTTACAAGCTCGTTTAAAAGTAGCGGTTCGGGATATGGAATGCAGGTGCAAATGATCTCCTCTGACGTTTCCCCCTCTAAGTCAGTCTGAGGGGGTTCGCTTTGCAGGATGCTTCGCAGCCACTTGTGGAGCTTGCTTTGGCAGTAGATCTTCCAGCCGGGCAGATGATCGTTGGGGATACCGTCAAGACTAGGCCAAATGAGTTCATTTCCCAGGAGCTTATAAATATCTGTCGGTAAGGTGAGGGCGAGCAATAGTTGATTCCTGAAACAGTTTGGATCGCTGACCGGATTAATTTCTCTGACTTCGTCTGCCAGCTGTAGCGGGAATGACCCACTTGGTTTTTTATCGCGTAAAATATGGAATTGAAGATTTCCATTGTTCAATCGCTTTGCCCGCTGAAAGCTGGAGTTTTCACACAAGAGAGACCAGGCAAATTTACTCTCGGGATCTTGCAATAAATCAATCGGCAATTCCAGAGAAAGATTTTGTCCCGTATGACAAAGACCCAGGAGCTGGATCAGCTCCCAACGCCAAAATGGTTGACCTGTCCTGATTTTTAAATGACGATTCGGCCAGGCAGTTCGTAGTCTGGCCGTTAATTCGTGGCGCTCGGAACTTTGAATCCTGTTATGGTTCAATAGTCGACCGAACACCGGTTGAGCCGAGAGACTTTCCTGGTCAAGTTGAAAAACATTGCCAAAAATTAAATGACATTGTGTGAGAGCTGTTATCTCAGCCAATAGAGCTGTGGTTGCCAGGAATGATGGTGAGTTGGAGAGCAAAACCTTTGTTCCGGAGCTTAGCAGTGGTGTTTCCGGATAAAGATGGATCGCTGCTGGTTCCTTTTCTTCTGTTTTATCCTGATACCAGTATTCGGTCAGATGGCGAATACTCGCTTTAGCCCGTTCTGCCGGTTGATCCCAAGAGAGTTGGCGCAGGCGCAGGAGTAAGTGGTGAAAGCAAACGGCTGTTTCAAGCGGTAGTGGGGGAGCTTTGAGGGTTGCTTTTCGTGCCAGAGGTTTCTGTATGAAATTTGGCAGTGCGGGCAAAGAAAGTTCAATTGCGCGTTCCATTTTTTCCGGTAAAATTACGTCTGGAAATTTTTTGAACCAAAGCAGAGAGAGGACTTGTAGTAATAACAGTCGATTTTCTTCATTTGCACAAGTATCTGCATCTTCTGTGAAAGGTTCATCTGTCTCAGCGCGCTGACTGCGGTAAGCTTCAATCAGTGGTGGGAGCGCTTGTTGTAAAGTTATCTGGAATAGGTTGTTTAAGTAGTAGGGAGAAAGATCAGTTACGGGAATGGCGCCAAGGACTGCCAGCAGTTTCAGTGCATCCAGGAGATCAGCGAGTAAATAACGGAAAGTTTCTGGATGGCTCGGGCTGGACAGTGGAAATGACTGCTGTTCTCTGATTCCATCTTTTTCGATCTGCCAGATTCTAGCCTGATTGGTCTCCCAGGTGACAAAATGGCGCAGGCCTAGGGCTGTTGCACAATTACGCCCGCGTTCAAGTTCTGCTTCCAGATTGTTATCCGGCAGTAACAGTATGCCACCAGCCATCATGCTTTGCCGGTTGATCCAGAAAACCAAAGGAGGCTGAATAACCCCTTGTTCGGTGTCTATGTGTGGGTAAGTCTCAACGCGCCGAAAGGGTGTGCGACCATGTTCGATGATAGCTTCCGTCCAGGTTGCGAGTTGTTGAGCAAATTGTTGCAGGTGTTGATTCATCAAATTATCTCATCATGAACCGAAGAGAGATTTGTGCTTATCTGTTTTGGCTGGAGTGCGTTGGAAATGGCGAAAGCAATTTTCGGTCACAACTCGTCCGCGTGGGGTGCGATTTAAAAACCCCTGCTGGATCAGGTAGGGTTCTATGACCTCTTCGATGGTGTCACGTTCTTCCCCGATCGCTGCCGCGAGAGTATCCAGACCGACGGGCCCCCCGGAAAATTTATCAATAATTGTCAGCAACAATAAGCAATCCATGCAATCAAATCCCTGCTTGTCAACCTCTAACCGTTGCAAAGCATGATCAGCTAATTCGCAGGTGATTTTACCATTGCCTTCAACTTCGGCAAAGTCACGCACCCGGCGCAACAGGCGGTTGACGATGCGTGGGGTCCCCCGGCTGCGGCGGGCAATTTCCTGGGATCCGGCGGCATCAATCTGAATCTTAAGGATATTGGCGCTACGTTTCACGATCGTCGTCAGTTCGTCATGGGAATAAAATTCCAGACGACTGATAACACCAAAACGGTCACGCAGTGGTGAGGAGAGCAGTCCAGCGCGGGTTGTTGCTCCGACCAGGGTGAATCTGGGGATGTCCAGTTTGATGGTGCGCGCAGAAGGTCCTTGGCCGATCATAATATCGAGTTGATAGTCTTCCATTGCCGGATAGAGAATTTCCTCAACGACCGGTGATAAGCGATGAATCTCATCAATAAATAGGACGTCTCCCTCCTCCAGATTTGTCAGAACCGCTGCCAGATCACCAGTTTTTTCGATGACTGGGCCGGAAGTACTTTTAATATTGACTCCCATCTCATGAGCAATAATGTTCGCCAGAGTTGTTTTGCCAAGGCCGGGTGGGCCAAAAAAGAGGACATGATCGAGCGCTTCTTGACGATTCAGCGCCGCATCGATAAAGACTTTCAGGTTCCGTTTTGCTTTGGTTTGACCCACATATTCCTGCAGGGATTTCGGGCGTAGACCGGCCTCATAGTTAATATCTTCTGGTTGGCCATCGGCGGCAATCAAACGTTCGCTCATTGTTGCTCCAGTCACTTTAACAAGACTTGCAGCGCCGCTTTCAAAATGTCTTCAAGGGGGGACCCCGCGGGTAACTGCAGATTTTTCAATGCTCGGTTTGCCAGTGCTTCTTTGTAGCCCAGATTGACCAAAGCGGACAATGCATCTTGATGATCGTCAGCAGCTTTGGAGATGTCACCATGAGCAGGGGTAATAGCTGCAGCAATGGCGTAAGTCGTTGCTTTGTCTTGAAGCTCCAGGACCAACCGTTCGGCACTTTTCTTGCCGATCCCCGGGATTGCAGTCAAACGCAGAATATCCCCCTGACTAAGAGCCAGAGCAAGATCCTCGGTCGGGATGTGTGATAGAATCGTGATCGCCAATTTCGGGCCGACTCCAGATACTGAAATCAGCAAGATAAAGAGATCTTTTTCTGCAATACTGGAAAAACCAAATAAGTTGATAGCGTCTTCTTTTACATGGGTGTGAATATGTAGCTGAACCTTACCATCTTCTGGCAGAGCATAGAAAGTTGAGAGGGGAATTTGCAACCGATAGCCAACCCCCGCCACATCAATGATGATCTGCTCAGGCCTGCGATAGACCAGTTGACCGCTTAAAAGGGCAATCATGTTTGTCTTTTCCGATTCTTTTGTGGCGTTTGTGAAATCTGCTGGTTTAGATGGTGACTGTGAGCATGGCAAATAGCCACTGCCAATGCATCTGCGGCATCTTCCTGAGCAATTTCAGGTAAATTTAACAAAACTCTGGTCATATGTTGTACTTGGTTTTTCCCCGCCCTACCATAACCAACCACAGCACTTTTGACCTGCAATGCTGAATATTCGGCAACCGGTAAGCCAGCATTGATCCCGGCCAGAAGTGCAATACCCCGAGCGTGCCCCAATTTTAACGCAGAAGCCGGATTGCGGGCCATGAAGACCTGCTCCACAGCCACCGCTTCGGGTTGGTATTTTTCGATCAGGGCGCAGAGCCCCTGATAAATATGTTGTAAACGAACCGCTAACGGATCTTTACTGTGGGTGGCAATCGCTCCATTGTCCAGATGAATCAACCGGTTACCTTGTTGTTCTATGAACCCATATCCGGTCGCCTTGCTGCCCGGATCAATGCCTAGAATACGCATGGTTAAAAAAATACCCCGGAATCGCTTTCAAGTATCCTTACAAAAAAGTGATGGCTAAGCAAAAAAATCGACCTCCAAGGCGTGATAGTTTTTCGGGGGCGAAGACATACATAGGTATGTCGAGATCCTAAAAATCTGCTGTAACACCGGAGGCCGGAGATTTTTGCAACGCCATCAGCCCAGGATTCTCTCCATCTCATCATCAGAGATGTCAAAGTTGGCATAAACATTTTGCACATCGTCGTTATCTTCCAAGACGTCGATCATTTTCATCAGCGATTCAGCCTGCTTACCTGCAACTGGATTTAGATTTTGCGGAATCATTGTGACTTCAGCTGATTGATATGTAAGCCCCTGTTCTTCGAGACTATTTTTAACCGTTTCAAACTCAGTCGGATCCGTAACCACTTCAATGAAACCATCTTCTTCTTTAACATCTTCAGCACCGGCTTCCAGGGCTGCTTCAAAAATGGGCTCAAAATCATTATCATCAGTAAAGATGATTTGACCTTTGCGATCGAACATGAAGGCAACCGAACCGCTGACACCCAAGCTGCCACCATGTTTATTAAAGGCATGGCGCACATCGGCCACGGTGCGGACACGGTTGTCGGTCATAAATTCAACTATGATTGCTACACCGCCAGGTCCATATCCTTCAAAGATATCTTCTTCGTAGGTCACACCATCAAGATCCCCGGTCCCTTTTTTGATGCCGCGATCAATGTTGTCTTTGGGCATATTTGCTTGCTTGGCCTTGTCTACCGCCAATCGCAGGCGTGCATTAGATTCAAGATCTGCACCACCAATTCTTGCGGCAACAGTTACTTCTTTGATGAGCTTGGTGAATATCTTCCCGCGTTTGGCGTCTTGGGCTCCTTTGCGGTGTTTGATATTTGCCCATTTACTATGTCCTGCCTTGTCCATTGCTCCTTGATTTTGTTGATTAAGTAAAACGCCGGCAGTGCCGGCGTTTTACTTCTGGTATATACGTTACTATGTCAACTCCCTGAACTGATCAATAGTTGACAATCTTCAATTGGTCAGTCACGCCAGTGACCCCTTCTACTCTGGTTGCATCATCAATGGCTGCCCGGCGCTCAGCCTCGCTGTGGATATGACCGGACAAGGTGACATGACAATCGACGACATCAATATTAAACCAAGTGTCTTTAATTCGGTCATCATCTAACCGGGCAATCTGAATCTTTTTTCGAATAATTAAATCCTGAATTTTTAATTTGCAGGTGTTCGCTTTTTCGACTAGATACGGATCTTTTATAGCTTCAATAATCAACTTAACAGCTGTTTCGTTGGAAACTCTGATTGTATTGATGACCATGTCGTATTCAATGGGGTTGGTCCAGTTGCGGTCAAAATAGTATTTGATAAAGCCGGCTCGTTGCTGATCGCTTTTACGCACTAGAGAGCGCGCCAAATCGGGATCGATCCATTCGCGTTGTGCCCAACGTTCAACTCTTTCTTCAAAGGGGGCTATGATCCTGACGCGAAACGCACTGGTTATATCAGGTAAGAGATCCTGACCGCCCCGACCAAAGATGATAACTTTGCCCTGAAGTGCCTGTTCCAGCACAATTAACTGGATGCGATTCATATTCAGTTCTATCTGTCGATCCAGATTTTCGACGAAGGCTGGCGGTTTTTCGTCAATTTGCTGTAAGGCTTCCTGAGATAGGTCATAGTCCTCAGCTGCATTTCTAATGACATCACCGTCAACCAGGGTATAGCCAAGCTCTTTTGCAACTTGATGAACAATAGGGATGCCGCCGCTGCCCATTTCCCGGGAAATAGTAATGATCGCCATAAATCTTTCTCTCCAATTCTTGAATATAATAGGTTGATCGCCTGTTAATCACAGTTTTTGTACAGCGACCGATAATGGCATGAATTACCTTCAAGTTCAAGCGTTTGTGGTGGTTTTATCTCTTGTCTTTGTCTTGCCGGCTAACTATAATTCCCCCTTTTATCTGAACATTTATGGATATCTGATGACTAATAAACAGAACTCAGAGCTTGTTTTCAAGCTGCAACAGCAAGCCGATTCAGCTGTTGGAATTCCCTTTGCGGAGTTCATGGAGCAAGCTCTTTATCATCCTGAACATGGCTATTATACTACTGTGCGTCCCCGGATCGGTAAAAAAGGTGATTTTTTTACTTCGTCCAGCGTCCACTCCTGTTTCGGTCAACTGATTGCTCGACAGTTAGAACAGATGTGGAAACTCTTGGGGCAGGGCAATTTCATAATAGCCGAACAGGGAGCAGGCGAAGGGCATCTTTCTCTTGATATTTTGGATGCTCTGGCGGAAACCGCTCCAGAGTTTTATACGCGTCTTGAGTATCGGCTTATAGAAATCAGCTCAAGTAATCGACAGCGGCAAGAGCAACTATTACAGCGACACTTTGATGCTGGACGAGTGGCTTGGTGTGAGCTTGACGATCTGCAAGGAATGCAAGGTTGTTTTGTCAGTAATGAACTGCTTGATGCTTTTCCAGTTCATCTGATTGAAAAACATGCCGGTGAGTTGCAGGAAGTTTATGTTGTCACTAAAGAGGGTGGGTTTTGTGAAGAACTGCGACCCCTTTCTACTCATTTAATCAAGGAATATTTCCACCGGATCGGTATCGAGCCAGCCGAAGGGAACCGTTGCGAAGTCAATCTTGCTGCCGGTGCTTGGATGCGACGGGTGGCTTCAGTTCTAGAGCGCGGATTTGTGCTGACAGTTGATTATGGTTATCTGGCCGAAGAGTTGTATGCGCCTTACCGCCATACTGGAACACTCCTTTGCTATCATCAGCATCAAACCAATGAAGATCCCTATCAATGGGTTGGATGTCAGGATATTACCGCCCATGTCGATTTCACGACTGTGCAGGAAATAGGTCGCCAGCAAGGTTTAAATGTTCTCTATTTTGGTCAGCAGTATCAATTTTTAATGGGGCTCGGTTTCCTGGAGATGTTGCTGGAGCTGGAGAGTCGTGAAACAGATCCGAATAAAGCTCAGGCGTTACGGATGAAATTAAAGACACTGATTTTGCCGGAAGGGGGGATGGGTGAAAGTTTTAAAGTACTGATTCAGGGGAAAAATGTTGGTATGCCGGAGCTCCTTTGCAGTAAACGTATTCGTGATATCCGTATGCCAGTGGGAGCATTCCAGTAAAAGATAGCGGGACTTGCAAAATCGCTGAAATAAACGCTATACTTGACCAATCAACTAATAATTACGGAGGAAATATCTGATGAAAGAACGTGTTATAGAAGTATTGGAATTAATTCGTCCAACCTTGCAGGCCGATGGTGGTGATGTTGAACTGGTAGATGTTTCGGAAGATGGGACGGTCAGCGTCCGCTTGACAGGCGCTTGCGGCTCCTGTCCGATGTCGACGATGACTTTAAAAATGGGCATCGAGCGCAATCTGATGGAACAAATTCCGGAAGTGAAAGAAGTCGTTCAGGTGCGTTGATCAGCCTGTAGTGCAACAGTAAAAAAAGGCTCACCAATATATTTGTGAGCCTTTTTTTTATGAATGAAGGTTTGCAGATTTATTTTTTCGCCAGATCCTGAACTTTATTCAGCCGCAGGATGTTGATAATGTCCTGTTTGTCTTCAATTGAAATTGCTTCGTTGGGGATGAAAAAGAAGGCTGCCTCCTTAAGATACAACAGGAGTCCTGGCTCTGCGTCCCGATAGCCGTGAAATGTTTCCCAAAAAAATTCAAATTCCTGCCCTTGTTCGATCCCATTAATTTTATCCTGATCGATGGTGTAGTTAATCTTTCCTGGAAATTGGGGCTTGGCTTTAATTTTCTTGACCGCTTTATTGACCAGGTACTGCCGAGCAAATACGCAATATAGACCAAAGGCGATCATGCCAAATGCAATCAATTGATTGTCAAATAACCCCAGCAGGCCGCAGACTCCAATAATCCAGGAGCCGGTGCCATAGATAAAGCGAAGTTTAAAGCGCTTATCTGACTTATAGTAAGTATTGTAAAAAGTGCGCCAGTTTTTTTCACTGAGATCATAGTTAATCAAGATTTTTTGACTCATTGGTTCAACCCCAAATAAGGTAGGGGAGTCCCCTCTGTAGACTCCCGAATGTTGTTGAAGTGTATCTGATCATTTTTTTCTTTGTAGAGCACTATGCAAACGCAACAATATTCCCTGCTTGGTTGTCAGCGCACCATGTGGGCAGAGCTCCTGACAACAGAAACAGCGGATACAGCTGTTGTAATCGATCTGCAATTTGTTGTGTTCAATTATCATTGCTTCTGCCGGACAATGGGTGACACAGTCATTGCATCGTTTGCAGAGTTTATGATCCGGTTCTGGACGCGCGGTTAGAGCGTTTCTCAGGTAATGTTTCAGCCCTCCTTTAAGGCCGAAATTAACATCGGTCATTTTTGCCGGCCGGAAATAGTTGATTTTAAGTAATTCAAGCGGATCGCCACTGAGCTCTAACTGTTGCAGGTTGGTGTAGGGACGTTTTGTAGCGATAGCAATTTGTTGTGTCCAGATTTGACGTGGTTGTAGGCCAACCAACTCTGTTGCTACTGTATCAACTGCCTGGGGATGGCTGCCTGCCAATAATGCGCCAATGTGTACCGGATCCCCACTGCCGGGCCCTTCGCCCTCCATTCCGACGACTGCATCAACAATGGTCAATGCTGGTGCCAGGGTTTCGCAGAGTTCCAGCAGCATAAGGGCAAAAAAAGCTTTATCTGTTCCCGCTTGAAGATGGAGGCGAGGTTTGCGCAGACCAACGACAGCTCCAAACATGTTTTTCACGCCGCAGGTCAAGCCCATCATCTGGTGGGTTTTCAGTTTTGGAAGATTGATGATGACATCCGCATCGAGAAGTTCCTGGGCAACCTCAAACTGCTGGAAGGTTCCACCGGTCGGGTGGATTGTGACCGATGTCTCGAAAGGGACAAAGCGGCTTCCGGTTTCTTCTGCCACCGCCAGCATTCCACTTTTACGGGCGACACTTTCAGGGCTGCCAATGCCGGGAGAATCACCGAGGACGACTTCACCGCCAGCGCTTTGAGCCAATTTAATCACCGCCCGGACGATTTCCGGGTGTGTCGTTACTGCCTTGTCTGGAGCTTTACCGGCGAGTAAATTTGGTTTGATGAGAACTTTCTGCCCCGGTTTCACAAAGGCTGACATCCCACCGAGTGGCTGCAGAAGTTTTTCGAGCGCAGCCAGGGTATCAGTTGGATCGTAAGTCTTCAGCCTTTGCAGAGACACTCGGGCATGTTCTGGTTTGGGAGGGGATTGCAAAAGAATAAACCCTTTATTGAATACGATTTGAACTGTGCCTAAAGTGGGGCCGCAGCCGTCTTTTTTAATGCTGTAATGGTCGCATTTATAGGTTCTTTACGGTAAATCAGCGCGGTGTGTCCCATTCCATCAAGCTCGACAGCGGTTCCCCAGGAAAGGTGGTTATTGGAGTTTGGCAGAACCATGTTGTCTTTGTTGGTGTAGATATTGGTCAGTTGGATGTTTTCAGGAACGGGTGCGCTATTGAGCCTCTGCAAAAAATCAGAATCGGGCACCAGTAGTTTCCCCAGAGGGTCGGTAGAAAATGTTGCCAGTTTAGAACCTTGATGGGGAGATCCGAGGCAGACCAGAGTTTCCACTTTGTCATGACCTCCACGCAGCTGGACATAATTACGGGCAATCATTCCCCCCATAGAATGTCCGACCAGGTGAACTTTATTGACACCAAGTTGGTGGCGCAGTTCATCAATTCGTTTTGCCAGTAGCTCGGTCAGGGCTTCTTCGCTGTGCCAGGAAGAAAGGTTTATGGTCACGATATTTTTGAATCCATGTTGCCGGAGTTGTCGCTTAAACCAGAACCAGCAGGCTTGATTGACAAACAAGCCGTGGAGTAGCAACACAGGCGTTTCTCCACGGTGCTGGGCGGGATTGTTTTTATTGATAAACCCGAAAGGGATTGCGGCAATGGTGATAAAGTCAAAGAAAGTTTCAGTAAATATCAGTTTTACAATCAATTGTAGGTTTTTTCTGGTAAACCGTTGGTTCACTAGGGCCGGATTAGTATTAGAATATTCGTACCAGTAAATACTGAAACTAAGCAGAACCACCAGTAGGTCAAATACCAATAACCCCAAGGTTGCTAAGATGAGCAGGGATAACAGTAAAGATGCGATCACAATAGTATCTCCAGAAACGAAAGCGGATGTGGTGGTTTTTTGGGAGTATTCTCGACAGCATTAACTCCCTTGATATAAATTGGACGAAGTATCGCATGCCGGTGTGGAGTCGTCAAATTGTTGGAGTTGCAGATTCAATAAACAGAGTTTTGATGGAGATTTTTGTGCAGCAGTATTTAAAGAGATTTGAGCAGCACCTGGCAGTTGAACGTAATCTTTCTCCGCGAACGGTAGAGGCTTATATGCGGGATCTTCGTCAGTTTCACGATTTTCTACAGCAGCATGAAATTGTAAGTTTGCAAGCCGACTGGTTAAAACAAGTTGATCTATTGGTATTGCGACAATATCTGGCCCGGCTACATAAATCGTGTAGTCGAACCAGTATTGCTCGTAAGCTGTCAGCGATCAAAGTTTTCTTCCGGTTTCTGATCCGTGAAGGGGTGCTGGCGGATTCTCCGGTGGACGCTCTCTCCACTCCGCGCCGGGAACAGTATCTACCCAAGGTTCTCAGCGCCGAACAGGTTGCTCATCTGTTGGATCACTCTCCTTTGGGGCAACGCTTGTTGATGTTGCGTGATCTAGCCCTTTTTGAGTTGACCTATTCCTGTGGTTTACGGGTCGGGGAATTGACCAGTCTTGATGTCGGTGCTGTTGATTTGGAAAATCATCAGGTCCGCGTTCTTGGAAAAGGGAACAGGGAGCGGATTCTGCCGATTGGCCGGCAGGCCAGTAGCGCTTTGCAAAATTACCTTGCCGAACGGGGGCAACCGGATCAGCGCGATGCACTGTTTCTCAACCACCGAGGGGGACGGTTGACGGCGCGGAGTGTGCAACGTAATCTGAAAAGTCGCTTGTTACAGTTTGATTTGCCTACCGATGTTACACCGCATGCCCTGCGGCACTCATTTGCAACCCATTTGCTTGATGCTGGCGCTGACCTGCGGGTGATCCAGGAATTGCTTGGGCACGCATCCTTATCGACAACCCAGAAATATACCAAAGTAAGTTTTACTCACCTGGCAGGTGTTTATGATCAGTGCCACCCGCGCAGCCGCAAAAAATAACTCGAATAGTAATAATTACTTGACAGGTCACTATTAATCATTAAAATGCGGGGCAATTCTCAATCTGACTTTAAAAATAAAGGAGTTCAATGATGAGTGTACTGGTTGGAAAACAAGCACCCAATTTTGCCGCCCCGGCTGTTATGGCCGATGGGTCTATTAACGAAGATTTCTCTCTTGAAGATTATCAGGGGAAACATATTGTACTGTTTTTTTATCCCCTTGACTTTACTTTTGTCTGTCCAACTGAGTTGATTGCCTTCAGTCACCGGATCGCAGAATTTGAAAAAAGAGGTGTTCAGGTTCTTGGTTGTTCCATCGATTCACAATTTACCCATATCGCATGGCGGAACACTGCGATTAATGAAGGCGGTATCGGCCCGGTTAAATATCCCCTGGTAGCTGATGTCAAGCATGAAATCTGTCGTGCTTACGATGTTGAATTTGAGCCGGCTGGGGTTGCTCTGCGAGGTTCGTTTTTGATTGATAAGTCAGGCGTTGTGCGTCATCAGGTTGTTAATGATCTGCCACTTGGGCGGAATATTGATGAAATGTTGCGGATGATCGATGCCGTGCAGTTCCACGAAGAGCATGGTGAAGTTTGCCCAGCGGGTTGGAATAAGGGTGATCAGGGAATGGTTGCTGACGAAAAAGGGGTCGCTTCGTATTTGGCGGAACAAGCGGAAAAGCTCTAGTCCAAATAAAAAATCCACAGTTCCATACAGTTATACATATCGGTTAAGAAAAAAAAGACAGCTTCGGCTGTCTTTTTTTATTGATTATTAATTAATAATAAGGTTTAATCTTCCGCAACATTAGTATTTACAAAATAATAATTGTTAAGAGGAGGCCGTTCTGGGGCTTTTTAGTGGAGCAACTAAAGCAAGCGGAAAGACTGTTTCTGTGTGTCAGGAACCTGGTGGGGTCAGCATTGCCAGCGTCAAACGTGACCAGGCGGGGCAGGCAACATTGCAGTTTGCAAATCATGCATCATGTTCTTCTGCTGAGGAATGTCATCATATCGTGGAGCAGCAGGTGCAGCAGCAGAACTTGCAGAATTCCTCTTGCGTTGCCGTGCTGCCAGACGACTCTTACCAGTTAATGCAGATTGAAATAGCCACTCTGCCGGATTCTGAGCGTCGTGAAGCCGTGCGGTGGCAGATGGGTGGGCGGATCGATTATCCTCCTGAAGAGGCGGTTATCGATCTGTATGAAATTGCTCCTTTCAACAGTGAAAAGAAACCCTTGGTTTATGTTGTTTCCGCACAACAAAAACTGTTGCGCGAACGCGTGCAGATGATTGAACAAAGTGATCTGTCGGTAGAAGTGATAGACGCCTCTGAATTTGCTTTGCGCAATATTTGTGACCTGTACACCAAGGATGATCGTGGGTTAGCTCTTCTGCTGTTGTTGGAGCAGCGTGGGGTGTTGGTCATTGTGCGAAATGGAACCCTTTATCTGGTGCGTTGGCTCAGTAGCGGAATGGATGATCTGCTTCCCTTTGCGGATGGTGATTATGAAGCATTGACAGATCAACTTGATGCCATAGTTCTGGAGATCCAACGCTCTTTTGATTACTGTGAAAGTACTTTTCATTTGCCGATGGTTTCTCGTTTGTTAGTTGCTCAGACTCAACGGGAGATTCCAGAGGTTGTCACCTATTTAAATGATTATCTGGCAACAGTAGTTGAATCTTTTAGTTTTGCGGGCGTTTTGGTCGTTCCTGAAGAGAGTGATCAGCTCCAGCTGAATCGGTGTTTATTGGCGATTGGTGGAGCTTTAAGGCAGGAGAATAATTGATGCGTCAGCAGGTCAACCTCTACCAGGATGTATTGATCAATAAACCTGAGCCATTTCAGAGCCGACAAGTTGCTATGATTCTGTCTGTGGTGGTTATTTGTTTAATTCTGGCGGGTGGTTACAGTTATTGGCAGGCAAATTCGATGCAAGTTCAGGCTGAAGATTTACGCGCCCAGCATCAACTTATCAGTATGCGGGTTATTGAACTGGAGAAACAAAATCCCAAGCGTGAGAAAAGTGCTCTGTTGCAGGAAAAAATTCGGCGACTGGAGCAGGAGTTACAAGGACAAAAAAAGGCACTCAATTATTTTTCCAAGCAAGACCCTGAGAATAATGGAACTATTCTGGCGTCGTTGGAAGGGTTGGCTCGGTATCCTCAGCAGGGAATTTGGCTGCAAAGAATCAGCCTTCTCCATGGCGGTAACGAAGTTCAATTAGCAGGCAGTGCCCTCAAGCCCGAAGATATCCCCGCATATTTACAACTATTGGGGGAAAAGAATGTTTTTGGCGGACAGGTATTTGCCCGATTAAAACTCAATCGATTAAAGGAACGGGCGGGTCAAGTCGACTTTAAGCTTAATTCCGTGCAGGAGGCAACCCGATGACAACTAAGACCTCCTCAACCTTATCACAGTGGTATGATCAGCGACCTCAGCGGGAGCGGGTCATCCTGCTGGTATGTGCTGTTATCATCCTCCTTTTTCTGGTGAATCTGCTGATGTTGCAACCGTTTGCCAAACAGCGTGATGTCGCGCGTAGTGAAGGGGCAAAATTAAAAGTCAGTGTGGCTGAATTAAAGGCTCAGGAAGCAATGATTGAGGCCCGTAAAGGGGTCGACCCCGACAAGGAAAATCGCGTGCGTCTTGATGTCTTGGCGCAGGAATCAGAAAAGCTTCAGCAGCAACTTAAAGCCAATATCGTTAATCTTGTTTCCCCCCGGGAAATGCCTGAATTATTAAAAGATCTACTGACACAGCAGAACAACCTGCACCTTCTTAGTTTAGAAAACCTTTCTCCTGAACTGTTGGAATTGGATGATCAGGTGGCAGTTGATGCTGTACTGCCGACGCTCTATCGGCATCGTTTACGGATGGAGTTTTCTGGAGATTATTTGACGTTGCTGAAGTATTTGCGCCAGTTGGAACAGCTGCCGCGGTCTATGGTCTGGGAAGAAGTAGAAGTTGAATCCGATAAATACCCCAAGGCGACAGTACGTTTACAGGTTTATACCTTAAGTTTAACGGAGGGTTGGATTGGTGGCTAAAATACTCAGCATCGTATCGATGTTTCTGTTGTTTGGTGTCGCCGGAAATTGTTGTGCGGCAACGACAGAGAAGTTTGTTGATCCAATGCGGCCGGTTCACTATCGAGTCCCGGTGGCTAAAAAATCTTCCGCAGGGGAAAAGGTTCAAGTAAACACCAACGACTGGCAATTGACAGCGGTGTTGATTTCTGCAGGACGTTCAGTTGCTGTTATCAACGGAAAATCGCTGCAGGTAGGTGCCCAGCTTGATGGCTATAAGCTTGTCCAGATTGATTCTGATCAGGTCGTATTAAAAAATAAGCAAAGATCACTTACATTACGCCGGGCCGGAACCGGGTTGAAAAAGATGTCTACCGATAGGGATATCAAAAAAGGGAGCAAACCGTGAAAATATTTTCATTCCATGCGTGCCAGAGCTTTATATCTGTCATGATTTGCTTGCTATTTTTTGCTGGATGCGCTCCTCCACCAAGAGGGGGAACTCCACTGGCGGCGATCAATCAGGCGTTAGAAGAACCGGAAGCCTTGCCACCTAAGGTTGAAATTCCGCAGCCTCCCCCTGAAATCCGTTCGGCATTAATTCCTTCCTTTCAGCCGTTGTCGGCGCCAGTCCAAGAGGATGAAGCGCGCTTTGATATTGCCGCAAGTCAGGTGCCTGCTCGTGAATTTTTCATGAGTATTGTTGAAGGAAGCCCGGTCAACATGATTGTTCACCCTGCTGTTGCTGGAGAGATCAGCGTTGATCTGAAACATACGACTATCAAAGAAGTGCTCCAAGTGGTTCACAATGTCTACGGTTACCCTTATTTTAAAACTGGCAACATTTATCAGGTCATGCCGATCGGTTTGCAAGCCCGAACATTTCAAGTGAATTATCTCAATCTCGTGCGTAATGGGGAGTCGCAGATCCGTGTCAGTTCCGGGCAGGTTGAAGATGTGAGTAGCACTGAAAATGGTGATGAACGCTCCAGGACAAGCACGAGCGAGACAGTGACCGGAAGCAGTATTAAAACCAAATCAACTTCGGATTTCTGGACTGAATTGCAACATGCAATCCAAACTCTGGTTGGTCACGAGGATGGGCGCAAGGTTGTTGTCCAACCTCAGGCCAGTATCGTGGTGGTTGTGGCAATGCCTGCCGAACTAGAGATGGTTGGAAAGTATCTACAAACCATCGAGAATAACCTGCAGCGACAGGTTGTGATTGAAGCTAAGATAATTGAAGTCACCCTCAATGATGGTTTCCAATCTGGTATCAATTGGGCGGCAATGTCGACGAATTCGGATGGCGAGGGAGTTATTGCCGGTCAAGTTGGTGGCGGACGAATTTTCAGTGAAGGGAAAGCTTCGTTTACGGATGGAAATGTTCTTGGTGAAGAACTTCCAGAGGCTCTTGAGTCGTTGGGATTTGGAGGGGTTTTTGGGGTTGGCGTGAATTTTGTTAATTTTAAAGGGTTGATTTTGTTGCTAGAAAAACAGGGGGATGTACAGGTATTATCGAGCCCACGGG
>JASJGU010000427.1:0-2720 GCA_033791385.1 Desulfuromusa sp. | reverse complement strand
CGGCCTATGTCAGGATGATCGACGAGCGTTTCTACCCGTTGAAAAACCTCAGCTACAAACCATTCACCGATATCGGACACTCCCTGCCCCGTATACCAGGCCTTGATCTCCTCAAGATCACGCAATGCCGACTCCGCGAAGCGGATAACAACACGCGGCATTGATCTATTTCAATCCCAGCCGCTTCCTGGCTGCTGCAAGGGAAACTTCCCGTCCTGCTTCCATATCCGCCAGACCCTCCACGACTGCACGCATGAAGGCACGTTCCTCCTCCGTTTGTTCGAAATCGGCCACGGACTGGACCACTGCAACACCGCGGCCACGGCTGGTAAGGAGTACCGGCCGGTGAGCATCTGCGACATGTTTCACCACACGACCGGGGTTGGCTTTAAGGTCGGTAAGCGGAACCACATCCTCTGAAAATTTCGTGCCCATAACAGCTCCGAATACGCTATTAACAGGTCTCATAATAGCACCTGTTAAATGCTTCTACAACAGGTCTCTTTATAAGTGTCCTGGGAGAATTACTTATTATTACCTGTTGATTTGCACGTTCGATTGATCCACTTGAATGAGTATTTGCATTGAATAATTGCCCCACCAGATCATTGCAGCCATTCTATCTTTTCGAAATGTTAGCCAGACTATTTTGGTTCAATATAAAGTGCAATTGTTGGGTCAAATTTGGATGCAATTCAACATGCCTATACTCAGAACACCCGCAGGTAACCACAAAAGACAAACAAATGGCGCGGATCCAGGTTCAAGCGGTGAGTGGGGCAGCTAACCTCGGTGAATAACAGAAGCAAATTCCTGCCCCCCCCACACGGTTAATGTTCCGGTAAACATCCCGGTTAACTACCTTATTGCACAATTCTTGGAGGCTGTGTGGGAGTTGTGTTCTGTCGCTTTCTCAACCTGCTAATTTCATTACGGTTGTCCCTTATAGATTTTTCCAACCGATTTTCAAGGTCCCTGATTTTTTTGTCTATATCTTTATTGCTGGATATGGATTGTTGCAACGATCTCACATTTTGAATCTCGCCGCTGTTTATCTCGATGTTTCTGTTGATTTGTTTTTGTTGGTCACCCAGGAGGTTGAGCTTTTTGTCCTGGACTTCGAGTTTCCTTGTCAGCGCGGCAATTTGATCTTTAGATGGTGATTGACCCTCGAGTGCATTGAGTCTGTTTGCAAGTCTGGCTTGTTGCTCTTTAGTCTGGCCTATTTTCGTGATCAACTCGGCGCTCTGAGACCTGGCAGACTCAGCAGCGCTCTCAAGTTTACTTAGTTGCGATATATTTTCCTTGGATCGCGAAACCGTCTTCTCCAGTGCCGGAGCCATTTTCTGTAAGGTCTGAAGATTGTTGAGTGTGGGACGTATACCTTCTATCTCCTTTGCGGCAGCTTTTTGCGCCGTGCTTTTCACCCACTCGGCATCTTCTTTTCCAGTGACCAGTATATAGGCAGCAACTGCCACAGGGATTACAAGTAGTGACAGAAAGATCAGCAAGGTGTGACGTCTTGCGCGATCCTCCTTTTCAATTGCATGCAATACGCTCTGCGATGTTTTCTGTTGATCATTAATGTCTGACGGTGTAGTCATGAACTCCTCCTGGAGTCTGCCAGCCAGAGTATGAATGTGAGCAGTACGATGCTAAATGTAACTGCGCCAAGACTGATTAATTTTGACGGAGGCAGTAAATAATAAACGACATTGACTGCCGCCAGGGCGCAGTAAGCACATACAATCGTGGCACATACAGGTAGAACGAGGCCTGCAAGCCACCGGCTGCGGTCGTTTTGTTTTTGCTTGCTCGCAGTGTAAAACTCGGCCAGCCATAAGTTAAGGGATGTTTCTACCAGGTTTACCAATTCCTTGGTGCTGCTGAAGAACCGGCACCATGTACCCTCTTTGAAGTCCGTCAGTTTTTCGCGAAAGCGTTGCTGGGCTGGATCACTGGAGCTGCTTTTATCCGGCTGTGTCAGTAGCATCATGATTTCCATATCACTGCGTTTCTTTGCGATGTCATATTCCCATTCACAAATTGATTTTGAATCGCTGCTGTCTTCAAATGAAGATCCGTATTTGTCACCAACAATTCCGACAAATACTTCTGACTCCATAATGACTTCCAGGCAATGATCTTTTGGTGAGCGTTTGCGTGCGCGGTCTTCTTCATAAATATAAGGGGCATAGATAGTTTTGAGTGCATTGGCCAGCTGCTTGCGTTCGGTTTCCAGGTGGGATGTTGAGCTGATAAAGATCTGTGGTTTAATGTGCATCTCTGTCTTCCCGAAGCCATCTGGTCAAAAAATATATCGGTCTTGATATGTCAAAATATTAGCAGATTTTGTCGACGCCACAATGGTGTGGGTGGCGAATTCGCAATTGTCATCTGAAAACGATAACGAAGGCGGCCTTAGCCTCACTTAAGACTCATTACATACAGGACAAGGTTCTCATCTCCCACGCCGTCGGGGCTTTCCACTATTCCGGCGATGCGATCTTCTGTGTGATGTCGCGTGCGAGGCCGGCGCGACGCCCATCACCGGCGGCGTCGAACAAAACTGCGAGGTTTTCGAGGACGTCTATGTTACGCGGATCGTCGAGGGATGCCTTGGCAAGTTCGTCCGCCAGTCCTCGGATCAGTTTGTTCGGCAGATCGAGATCATCGTAGGTGCCACCGGTATCGCCGCGAGCTTCCGCAAGAGCGGCGCC
>JASJGU010000426.1:0-5972 GCA_033791385.1 Desulfuromusa sp. | reverse complement strand
CGACGAATCAGAACCAGGCGACACAAGCATCATGACTCCCGCTCAAACTACGGATCCATTGACTTGGAGGTAGCACACAGGGCATTGAATAACTCTTGCCATCTTTTCCTCATACCCAGCCCACTGGACGAGAAAAGATCTATGAGGATCAACATAGCGACAGCAATTAGCCAAGCTGAAAGCGAGAATTTCCCCCGGGAAAAGTACTGTCTAGCAGAACTGCGAACCTTGATTGTCGCGTGACTGGTAATTAGCCATGCACAAGCAGGGTTTTTGTATCGGCCACCATTAACATATTTGCCGAGGCGAAATCTTCGTACTATAGTTCATCCGTGGGATTTCTATTTCAAGATGGCGGCTGGTACTAATCTGCTCAACAAACTGACACGCAGGGGGGTGTGTTTGTATGAAAGATTTTAATACAGTGGTTGTTCTATCGATTCTTTTGATTTGCGGGTTCAGTGCTTGCACATCGAGCACTGAGGAACTTGGGGCATGTGGGAAGTTAATCAAGGATGGCCCACGCAAGATCGCAGAGGATCGCGCCGATAGATTCATGGGTAAGGTTCAGGAAGAGACGGCACTCTGCCGTGGCGGAGAGAAAGCCGTCGCGTATCGGGACACTCCCTGGGTCGACTGGTCAAACTATTGGGCGACCGGTGATGCAAGCAGCAAAAGCGAGGGTAAGGAAGCAAAAACCCTGTTGGGCGAGCATGTTAAGCCCAATGGACGGGGCATCGATGGCGCTCTGATTGACCTCGAATATCAACGAATGGAACTGATCAAGTTCAACCTGTTTGATAATTATACCTACGAGCACTATATCAAAGGCCTTGGCGGTGACCCCGGTTCAACCGTGAAACTATGGCCGGAAATGCGTTTGCCCGCAGATCATGCCGCCTATCAAGCGGTCGGTGGGGCTGGTCCGCAGGTGTGCGAAGGTGAGTTAGTTCGCCACCGAACATTAACCGGCATTTGTAACGACATCTGGAACCCGAAAATGGGTTCCAGTGGCACGCTGTTTTCCAGAAACGCTCAGTTTGAGGCGACCTTCCCGAGGCTGCTTAAAACAGACCTGGCGGTGGCACGGCACAGCGACCCTGAAAATGGTACCCGAATTGGGCTGTTAAAGCCGGATCCTCAACTAATTAGCCGCGAACTGTTTACCCGCCAGCAAACCAGTCCCGCCTCTGCGAACTGCAATGACGGCACCGGGTTGTTGGAAAACACCGGCTCCGGCAGCGTCAACTGCGACTACCTGAAAGCACCGTTTTTCAATGTTCTGGCCGCCTTCTGGATTCAATTTATGACGCATGACTGGTTTTCCCACCTCGACGAGGGGCGCAATATACCTGGTCTTGTCAGTACCGGTTGCAGCGAGGAAGAGGCAGATGCCATTGGGTGTCGACCCGGTGATAAACGTGAAGCCATTCTGGTTGCTCAGGACAGCGATCCCGATTCATTTACACATGAAGGAAAATCCTATCTCAAGCGCTCCTACAAAACCACCAGCAACACGGTCACTGCCTGGTGGGACGCGTCACAGATATACGGTTACGACGAAATTTCCAGCAAACGGGTGCTGCGTGACAATAATGACGCCGCCAGGCTGTTGCAAAAAGATGGCTACCTGCCTCTCTTTTCAGATTGCGATCCTGCTTGCCCGAGCCAGCCGCAGTGGAGTGGCCAGGAGGTAACGGCCTTCCCTGACAACTGGAATATCGGGATGAGCTTCTATCACAATGTCTTTGCCCGCGAACACAACCTGGTGGTCGACGAATTCCGCCGCCTGCAGCGGGAGTTCCCAGACCGTGATTCCGGCCTGCGTAACCCGCTCAAACCTCAGACCGTAATCACTTATGCTGATGCAACTAATGACGAGATATTTCAGGTCGCACGTCTGGTAGTATCGGCCGAAATCGCCAAAGTTCACACCATCGAATGGACCACGCAGCTACTCTATAATGAGCCTCTGTTCCTGGGGATGAATTCAAATTGGTTTGGCCTGTTCAATACCGAAGAAAGTGGTGTTTCGAAGGTATTGAAAAAAATCTTCAACCAGGACAAAAATATATTCAGTCGACTGTCCTCGCGGGTGGCGAGCATGCTGGGACAAGATGATGGTGGCGATAAGACCAACGCTATCTATTCCATATTTGCCTCAGGCGCTGGTATCTTTGGCCTGAACAATCGGCGTGAAGAAGGCACCCTTTGGTGGAAGCGGGATGCATGGGATATCACCAATCCCAACGATCTAAATGGTGGCGTTAACCATTTTGGATCGCCATTTAATTTTCCGGAAGAATTTACCACGGTTTACCGCTTGCATCCGCTTGTGCCGGACATGATTGAGTTTCGTGATCACCGTAATGCCAATGCGATTAAAACAACTATCCCTGTAGTGGATGCAGTACGCGGAGCCACGACCCAACAGATGCAGTCCGGGCGCCTGGAAAACTGGGCGCTCAGTATGGGACGCCAGCGTTTAGGCCTGCTGCAATTACAGAATCATCCATTGTTCTTACAAAATATGGACATGCCTCACCTCGGTTCACCAAGCGGCAAGCTGGATATCGCAGCTCTGGATATTATCCGCGATAGAGAAAGAGGCGTACCCCGATTTAATGAATTCAGGCGCCAGATCGGCCTAAAGTCATTAACCGGATTTGATGATTTTGCAGATAAACGCCTGCCTCCTGACTCAGCCGCCCGTAAGAGCCAGCAGGCTGTAGTGGACAAGTTACGCAAGATTTATGGCACACACATTTGTGATGAAAACAAGATCATCACAAATAGCCAAAAGAACGACCAGGGCGAGTTGGTGAATGACTGCATGGGTGCAGAAAATGGCTCGCGCGTTGATAATATCGAAGATGTTGACATGGTTGTGGGCTGGCTGGCCGAGTACACCCGCCCTCACGGCTACGCCATTTCCGAAACGCAATTTCACATTTTCATCATTAATGCATCGCGGCGCCTGTTTAGTGATCGCTTTTTCACCTCAAGTTTTCGACCGGAAATATATTCACAACTGGGTTATGACTGGGTGATTAACAATGGCACATTGGCTGATTGCCCTTACCAGCTAACGAAAGACAAGGCCGGCAAAAAAGCCTGTAACGAACCGGAGGAATCAAATGGCCACACAGTCGCCGTGTCGGCCATGAAACGTATCTTGATGCGTACGATTCCGCAGCTGCGGAGCGAGCTGATGCATGTGATAAACGTGTTTGACCCGTGGGCGCGTGATCGGGGCGAATACTATTCGCTGGCTTGGAAGCCACGTGCTGATGCAGTTGACGACCCGGCGTTTCAATAATGATCCGCCCTGCCCTGAAGCGCAGCCTCTTACATACCCTCCAACGAAGAGAGGCCACGCAAATGCGGATCCTGACGCTGCCTCTGTCATTGTTGCTGCCGCTGCTGCTTGCTGCCTTGCTTGCGGCTTGTGGCAACCCCAGAAGCGATGGACTTTCATTGGGTGAGGAACGTTCAACCAGCGACGAAGCAAAAATTACCGACCAAATGATTTCTGCAATAAAGGAAGTCAGCCTGGCTCGACATAGCAGTGGAAAAATAAAACGCTTTAACCAATCGAAGAGCCTTGGCTGTTTTAATGCCACCCTGACCGTGAAAGATGACTTATCGGATGAATTACGGCAGGGTGTCTTTGCACAAAACACCACCTACCCTGCAAAAGTCAGGTTTGCCAATGCAACCAAATTCGATGACAGGGAAAAAGATTTCCGGGGCATGTCGATCAGTCTGTTTAATGTTCAAGGCGAAACCCTGTGGGGCGAACCCGGTCAACAGGACTTTTTGCTTAACAGCCACCCTGTTTTGTTTGCCCGCGATGGCAGTGACTTTCTCGAATTTATTGAGGCCGGCAGAGACGATAAGGTTTGGCAGTATTTCATCAGGCCCAGCCATTTTTACTCGCTTAAAACAGCTTTGCGCGGGCGCGAGAAAATTTCCAACCCGTTTTCCATTCGCTACTGGAGTACCACGCCATTTCGACATGGCCCGGATCAATCCACGGCGGTTAAATATTCAGTGAAACCGTGCTCATCGCCAGTAGTAAAAAAGCATCAGTCTGACTCTGACAACTTTCTGACAGATGCGATGGCTGCACAGCTTGAAGAATCTTCAGCCTGCTTTGATTTTATGGTTCAATTTCAAACGGACGCGCAGGACATGCCGATTGAGGATGCATCGGTACGATGGGATGAGCAACAATCACCGTTTCAAACAGTGGCAACACTCAGCATTGATAATCAGGAATTCAACACGCCGGACAATCAGCTGGCGTGTGAACAGATGACATTCAACCCATGGCAAAGCCTTGCAGCACACCGTCCGCTGGGCGAATTAAATCGATTACGTAAGGCTATTTACTCGGAGATTGGCACATTTCGTAACACCACAAACAAACAACGGCAGTGAGATAACACTTTACCCACCAGCCAATTCAATGAACAGACATTAGATTAAGGGGCCGAATCATGACTACCCATCCAACTATCCAAAAATGGCTCACTCTGGATCGTGAACAACTTGACGAAATTTACAAAGATGCCGCTGCTGGCAAAATTCCCAGCGGCGATACACGCGGGACTGCCATCGTTGCAGGCACTTTCTTCGCCAGGTGCTATGCCCATGTAGCACGTTTGTTCGCCTGGCAGGGCAAGGTTTTTGATTTATTCCCACCCGATCAACAAAACGGTATCTTAATTAACAAAATTACCGCCTTCAGCATGACGTTTATCGTGGCGAAGGTTTACAAAGATGCGAGTTGGATGGATGGCAAAGAAACTATTGTCATCGACTATTCCAAAACATCATTTTTAGCCAGGAAAATTCGCGACGAGATACGCGAGGTAGAACCTGGCGTTTATTTGGGTAAGGTGTGGTGGGGAAAAACCCGCATTCTGGATTTTGCCCTTTCAGCGCAAAACAAAGACGTCTAGTCAGTATTCTCAAAGAGCCTGCGATGATTCCGCAATCTACATTTATGATTATGGCCAATATTCTGCCAGATCGGGAAGATCAATTGCGATCCCTGCTGGCATCCATGAATATGGCACCGGGCATGGCAAATCCGAAGAATGATCTGATCCCCTTCTACCAGTTCAAGCAACTGCATGTTGCACGCTTCGCTATCATCCGCGCCAATTCCAATGAAGATATCGCCAGGCATGGAATAGAGCCGGAAACCTGGTCACCGAGGCTGGCATTTTTGGGCGACATTGACGGCGACCCGGATTTATTTCTTGCTGAACTGGCGCTGCGTGCGGACCAGGGCCTGCGAAAAATATTTTCCCATTGCCAAAACTTTGATGTCAGTGACGGAACGCTGCTCGCATGGTTACGCGAAAACTCCCTGAGTCCAAGTGCGAACTACATTAATTGGCGCGGCCGCTCGGTTGCACAAATTCGTGAAGAGATGGCGCTCAGCGAAGCCCTCAATCTGAAGTTAACCGAAATCAATGCCAGCAGCGATATTGATGACCCAATAGTGCTTCACGACAGGCTGCAAAAGTTCGTAAAGGATGAGACAGCAAGCCTGCGATTACGACTTAGCCCACAACCACCGACACCGGCTGGTTGGTGGCTGCGCAATTTTGTCCATCTGCTGTGCTTGCCATTATTCCTCATCCTGCTTTCACCGATATTGCTGGTGGGCCTGCCATTTTACCTTTTCTATTTGCGGCGCCTGGAAAACTCAGACCCTGATAATTCGCTTAGAGCCGATAGAGAACATGTGCGCGAATTGAAGAATCAGGAAGATATAGACGTGACCAATCACTTTAATGTGTTTGGACAGGTTAAACCCGGTCGATTTCGCAACTACACACTGCGTTTTTTGCTGTGGGTATTGGATTACGCTTCGCGCCATGTCTATCACTGCGGTTTTTTAGCACGTGTACAAACGATTCATTTTGCCCGCTGGGTATTGCTGGACAACAACAAAC
>JASJGU010000425.1:0-2613 GCA_033791385.1 Desulfuromusa sp. | reverse complement strand
CGTGGCGCCAACGGCGGCAAGGTCGTGTCCCATGTAGCGTCAGACAACGTGCTCGGCGGTGAGATGGCCGGTAAACTGATCATCGACACACTGCAAGGTAAAGGTAAGGTGGTTGAACTGCTGGGTGTGCCAGGCACCTCCGCAGCCCGTGATCGTGGTGAGGGTTTCAACAAGGCTATCAAGACCGCAGCGGACATAATGGTTGTCGCCAGCCAACCAGCAGACTTTGATCGCACCAAGGGGTTAAATGTTATGGAGAACATCCTCCAGGCCCAACCAGAAATAAATGCCGTTTTTGCCCATAACGACGAAATGGCACTTGGTGCCATTAAAGCCATTCAGGCGACCAAACGCGATATCCTCGTGGTGGGTTTTGACGGCACCGATGATGGTGTAAAGGCCGTTCAAGATGGATCCATGCTTGCCACAGTCGCCCAACAGGCTAGTAAGATAGGTTCTGTTGGTGTTGAAGCAGCCGATAAAATCCTCAAAGGCGAGAAAGTTGACCAATACACCCCTGTTGAATTGAAACTCATCACAAAATAGTAACTTCTTTACAAGGGGAGGATCACCTCCCCTTTATCCTATCCCAGGAAAAATATCAGTATTAAGGATTTCCAGATTCAGTTGCAATCTGGAAAGAGGAATAGATTATGGCTATTGCAGTTTTTGGTTCTATTAATATTGATCTTGTCACTTACAGCCAAGAGCTACCGAGTACCGGTAAAACATTGCACGGAGAACGATATACTATTGGCTTAGGAGGCAAGGGTTGCAACCAGGCAGCTGCCATTGCCAGGTTAGGCGGCGAGGTGCAATTGGTCGGCAAGATCGGTGCCGATGATTTTGGTCAATCAGCCACGACACT
The DNA here is from genome assembly GCA_033791385.1 of Desulfuromusa sp. Taxonomy (GTDB): domain Bacteria; phylum Desulfobacterota; class Desulfuromonadia; order Desulfuromonadales; family Geopsychrobacteraceae; genus Desulfuromusa. The sequence continues at coordinate 1,745 of JASJGU010000425.1, read as the reverse complement.
GCTTAAGGAAAACGGCGTCCCCACGGATCATATCACCACCGATCCGAATGCCGATACTGGTCTTGCTGTGATTGGCGTGGATAATGCTGGCGAAAACTGTATCACAGTAATTGGCGGGGCCAATATGGCGGTAACAGCAGATGATGTACAACGAAATGCTGACTTGTTTAACAAAGCCGACCTGTTACTGCTGCAGATGGAGATACCTCTGGAACCAGCCATGCTAGCAGCAAATCTCGTTAGAAAAGGGGGCGGCAAGGTCATTTTCGATCCGGCCCCGGCACCACGAGAGGGACTCGCACAAGAAATACTTGAACAAATTGATATCATTACTCCCAATGAAACTGAAACTGAACTCCTGACAGGCATTTATCCAGAAACTAAGAAGGAAGCATCGATGGCAGCCAACGTACTTCTTGAGCAAGGGGTACAGTCCGTTATCGTTAAGATGGGAGCAAAGGGCGCCTGCTATTGTACCACAAATGAAACGGTTTTTATTCCTGCTTATCATGTTAAAGCCATTGATACGGTGGCCGCTGGTGACTGCTTCAACGGTGGGTTGGCTTACGCCCTGTCACTCGGATGGGATATGGTGGAAGCCGTTCGTTTTGCCTCCGCCTGTGGTGCCCTTTCAACTACCAAGGCTGGAGCATCCTCTTCCGCTCCTACCCTTGATCAAACGATACGACTCATGGGAGATGATCGATAAAAATGGCTGGAAACTGCTCCAGCCTTACCGTTACTAGGTTGTCGCCACTCCTACCACACCCACTGATCAAAAGAGGACAACATCTTACTGTCAGATATACTGAAGAATTGGTGTCGGAAGACAATAAAATCTGTCCAGTTATATTATAGTCTGACCAAAATCTTGATATAAATCTGTACCAACATGACTTGCTACTTTTTCGTTTTCAGTTGACTGATATCAGCGTAGGATGTTACATGCAGTTCGTCAGAAATGGAGTACCTTTTCAATAGGGATTTTGCATGAAATGACCAAAATCTCATTTCAGGATTCACAGGGAACACCTTTCGTTTGAGCATAATGCAGCATTTATTAGCTTTGTTGTGGCAATGTTAAATTCAAGGGTCAATCGCTGAAATTATGTATACTCAGGAATAGTCTTAATACAGCCGATAGAACCAGCCGTTTCATTTGGGAACTGAGCTGTGGTAAAAAAGACAAAGCCCTTTTCAAAACTGCTATAAAAAGGCTGACTAATCTTATTGAACAAACGGAAGACCTCACCCTGGTTACAGATGGGGAACGCCGATATGGAAAAGTTCTCTTTGAAATTTGCCATGAGCTTTTGAGAACCGGTAAAGTTTGACGTCCCCGAAAAACTTTGAAAAAAGGAGTCGTTGTCAGGGTTAAAAACAAAGGATCTCAAGCACATAAAAAAGGACGCAAAAAAACAAAATACCAGACAACATGCCCACTTCACTCGGAAACTTCAAATAACATTTCAGATAATGAAACACATGCGAATCATGTTGAAGCAAACAATAGCGCAATGCGTCGGAAAAGCTCCCCATTTAGAAGAAAAACAAACACATATGCTAAATCAAAAAATGATCTTCAACGCATTTTGAATGTATATTGGGTTATTCATAATTACGTCAGAACTCACTTTACTACTAAAGAAGTTCCCGCCGTTTGTTTAGATTCTAATCTCTGATTTTCGTGTTATTAAGGCAAGAGAATTAAAAAACCTTTTTGGTTCTGGCTTGTCCAGGTTAGG
>JASJGU010000424.1:0-10598 GCA_033791385.1 Desulfuromusa sp. | reverse complement strand
AATGTATTTTGGGTTGATGCAAATTCTCATCAGCTTGAAATTACTTTTCTATAAACCTTATATTTCACCTGAAAATATAGCTCGAGCAAAAAGAACATCATTGGCATTGGTCGGTTTTGCCGGGGGGCTTTATTCTGCCTTCTTTGGTGTGGGCGGCGGTGTCGTTGCTGTGCCGCTGATGTTGATGGTACTCCACTTGCCTATCCATCTTGCGGTTGGAAATTCCAGTGCGCTTATAGTTGTTTCTTCTTTTTCAGCGGTCATTTGTTATATTTGGTATGGCATCCAAGGCTCTAGTCCAACACCTTTTTCCATAGGCTATGTTAATCTATTAGTCACGTTCTTGGTTGCTCCTGTATCAATGATTTTCGCTAGAATCGGGGTTAAATTTGCGACTCGCACCAGTCAAACCAAATTAGTTAAAATATTTGCTGTTTTGTTGATGTTTGTCGGCATCAAAATTCTACTTAACGTGTAGGAGGAACAGATGATACGCCAACCAGCCGTATCCGGAAGCTTTTATCCCGCTAATCCTGATGAGCTGTCAGTTCAGCTTGATTCTTTGTTGAATGGCGAACATAAATCCAGACAAGTCAAAGGCCTCATTGTCCCACATGCTGGTTATGTTTATTCTGGAGCGGTTGCCGGAGAAGTCTTTACGACAGCAGAAATTCCTCAACAGGTCATTCTGATTGGTCCGAACCATCAAGGTGCTGGTGCTGATATTGCGATCAGCGGAGCCGACAGTTGGGCAACACCATTGGGAAATGTGCCGCTTGCAACTGCTTTACGCGATCAATTGGTGAATAATATTTTTGAATTATCAGTTGATGACCAGGCTCATAAATTTGAACATTCCCTGGAAGTTATGCTGCCATTTCTGTTCCATCGCCAGCCGAAATTACAAATTGTTCCTATTGTGTTGGGCCAATTATCGTTAGCTGATTGTATCCAGCTAGGGACAGCTATTGCACAAGTATTAAAGGGCTGGAATGAGGACGTGCTACTTCTTGCCAGCACCGATATGAATCATTTCAGTACGGCTGCAACCTCCGAGAAGCTTGATTTTATGGCAATCAACGCCATGACCGATTATGATCCACAACGTCTTTATCAAATTGTCAGGGACAATCACATCAGTATGTGCGGAGTGTTGCCGACGATCACTGTGATGCAAGCGGCTCAGGATCTCGGTGCTACTAAATGCCGACTGATTCGTTATGCCCATTCCGGTCAAGTGAATGGTGATAACAGTCGGGTGGTTGGTTATGCCGGGTTAACTTTAGAGTAAGAATATAAACCATTTTAAGGAGTCTTCATGTCTGAACTACGGGTTCGTTTTGCCCCCAGCCCCACGGGATATCTGCACATCGGTGGAGCCAGAACGGCTTTATTTAATTATCTCTTGGCCAAAAAAGAATCTGGAAAATTTATCCTAAGAATAGAAGATACGGACGTTGTCCGTTCAACCCAGGACTCGGTTGACGCTATCCTGGACGCGATGACATGGCTCGGCTTTTCCTGTGATGAGGGTCCTATTTACCAATCCGATCGTTTTGATCTTTATCGGCAGAAAGTCCAGCAACTGCTTAAGGTGGGCAAAGCCTACCGTTGTTACTGTACCGCAGAAGAACTTGATGCAAAGCGGGAAAAGGCTAAAGAGGAAGGGCGAAAACCCAAATACGACGGCACCTGTCGTAACCGGACCGATCAACCCGATGCCCCTTTTGTTGTGCGATTTAAACTTCCAGCAGGCCGTGAAGAAACAACTTTTGTTGACCGGATCAAAGGATCGATCAGCTTTCGGCATGAGGAGCTGGATGATCTGATCATTCAGCGTACTGATGGAACGCCAACCTATAATTTTGTCGTGGTTGTTGATGATGCCGAAATGGGAATTAATCTGGTCATTCGTGGGGATGATCATATCAACAATACTCCCCGGCAGATTCTCCTCTATGAAGCTCTTGGTTACTCTGTCCCCGGATTTGCTCATGTACCAATGATTCTTGGTTCAGACAAAAAACGCCTCTCAAAACGCCACGGTGCAACCTCAGTGATGGCTTATCAGGAAATGGGTTATCTCCCGGAGGCGCTGGTTAATTATCTGGTGCGGTTGGGCTGGTCATCGGGCGATGAAGAAATTTTCAGCATGGCTGATCTGATTGAAAAATTCAGTCTGGAAAATGTTGGTCGCTCGGCAGGAGTGTTTAACCCTGAAAAGCTCCTCTGGCTCAACAGCCATTATATTAAAACGGGAGATCCCCAGAGACTGGCCGACCTGCTGAAACCTTTTCTTGAGCAGAAGGGGATAGCCGTAGAAAATGGACCGGATCTTGTTGAAGTGGTGAAAAGTTTACAGGAACGCTCTGCAACCATGGTTGAAATGGCTGATGGTGCAGCTTTCTATTTTGTTGACCAAGTGGAATATGAGGAAAAGGCTAAAGCTAAATTCTTGGGTCCAGAGCAAAAAGAACTTTTCAGTATTATCCTCGATAAATTAAGCTCTTGCGATATATTTGATGAGAACGAACTTGAACCTTTTTTTGCCGAAATTATGCAGGTTACTAAATTGAAATTCGGCAAGGTTGCGCAACCTTTACGGGTTGCTTTAACTGGCGGAACCGCCAGCCCAAGTATTTATGATGTTCTTCAGGTCCTAGGCAAGGAAGTTTCGTTACTGCGGATTGCTCAGGCGATTAATGCTTTGGAATGATGAAAGAGGGGGAACTATTTTTTCTCGATTCATGTGAAAATCGATTCTATCCTGAAGGCCCTAATAACAGATAACGTGAGGTGATATCATGACCTGGAACAAGTTCTCTTTTCCAGAATTCGACACGAATTGCTCTTCACTGCTGTGCCGATACTTGACGGAACAGGTATTTGAAAAGCTGAAGAACAAGGTTACTGGGAACGGCTTTACTTTTTCTCAGGCGATAAATTCGGGCGTTGTAAATCAGGATAGCAGTATTGGAGTTTATGCCGGAGATGCAGAATCCTATCGTCTTTTCGACTCTCTTTTTGATCCAATCATTGCCGATTATCACGGATTTTCCAAGGCCGATACGCATCGTAGTGATTTGAGCCAAGAAACTCTGTCTGCCGCAAATCCAGATCCCGCCGGTCAATTCATTCTCTCAACCAGAATCAGGGTAGGGCGTAATGTTGCTGAGATGCCCCTAGGTCCGGCGCTCTCAAGGAAACAGAGAAATTTAATTGAATCTCAGGTTGCCAAATCTTTATGCAACTTAACTGGTGAACTGGCAGGAACTTATTACCCCTTATTGGGGATGGACGAAACAGTTCGAGATCAATTGGTTGCCGATCATTTTTTATTCAAAGCAGGGGATCGATTTCTTGATGCCGCTGGATTGAATTGTGACTGGCCGGAAGGTCGGGGAATTTTTCATAACCGGGAAAAAACGTTTCTGGTTTGGGTGAATGAAGAAGATCAGTTGCGGATTATCTCTATGCAGCAAGGTGGAGATATTGAAGCAGTTTTCACCCGACTGGTGACTGCGGTTAAAGAAATAGAAAAATCAGTTTCTTTCATGTTTGATCAGCGGCTCGGTTATGTGACCAGTTGTCCGACCAATCTGGGAACGGCAATGCGAGCCAGTGTGCATATCCGCTTACCGAAACTTTCTGTCGACATGCCTGTTTTTAAGAACATTGCCGATTCACATCATCTACAAATACGCGGTATTCATGGTGAACATTCGGAAAGTGAGAGTGGTATTTTTGATGTCAGCAATAGAAGGCGTTTGGGCGTGACAGAGGTTGAATGTGTTCAGGATATGTATGCTGGCATTGTCGCTCTCATCAACAAAGAGAAAGAGCTGTAACTTGGAATCGTAGCGGAATTGTCAAAAGCCCGGCGGTGTTTTACACCGGGCTTTTTGTCTATTGAGTGAAAGTCAGCTTTCGCTCCAAATCCATGGAATTTGAAACCCGCTTCGCTTCCCTTACCGAGATCAGTCCTTTGTTGCAGAGTTGGATCAGGTGTTGATCCATCGACTGCATCTGGTATTGAGCTGTCCCTTTTTCAATATGGCTTTCTATATCATTGAGATTACCATCACGGATGCAGGCCTGAATCGTCGTCGTTGTGCGCATGACCTCAACAACCGGGATAAGATTTTCACCCGAGTTGTCTTCGACCAGCCGCAATGAAACAGTTGCGACAAGAATATCTGCCAGTCGTTGCCGGACAATCTTCTGCGAGTCGGGAGGAAAATGTCCAATAATCCGATTTATTGTTGAAGTCGCATTCTGGGTATGTAGAGTTGAAAAAACCAGATGCCCAGTTTCTGCAGCTTTTATGCAGGCATCAATTGTTTCTAAATCCCTTAACTCGCCAACCATGATTACATCAGGATCCATTCTCAACGAAGCCTTCAATGCAGAGCCAAAATCTGTCGTGTCAATGCCAACTTCGCGCTGGATAATACAGCTTTTTATCGATGCAAACAGAAATTCTATCGGGTCTTCAATGGTAATAATATTGTACGCGTACTTATCATTGATGTAATTGATCATCGATGCAAGTGTCGTCGATTTGCCGTTTCCGGTCGGACCCGTGACTAATACGAGGCCGTTTGGTGCTTTAACAATTTCTGAGAGGACAGCCGGGAGCTTAAGCTTGTTGAAATCGCCAATTTCTGGCGGGATAACTCGCATGACAATACCAATATTGCCGCGTTGTTTAAAAATACTGACCCGAAAGCGGCCACTGTTTGCCAGGGAATAAGAAGCATCGAACTCATTAAAATCAGCCGGAAGGTCCCGTTTATTGTTTTTCATGATTGTCGCAGCAATAAACTCAGTATCTGCAGGTTTCAAGCTGGCCAATTTAGAACGTAAAAGTTGTCCATGGGCGCGGAAGAAGGGTGGGTTGTCGACTTCAAAATGGACATCGGAAACTCGCTTCGCAAAGGCAATTTCCAGAATTTGATTGAGTGTTTTACTATCCATAAATATATCCTAACGCATAACTTCTGGCTGATTGGGGCTATCAAGTTGTTTGCGGAATAAGGCGTTCTCCATAGCTATCCCAGCCTGGCCAACAAAAAACTCAAGAAAATCGAGTGAAATCTGACCTGCCGGACGACGACCAAAGTCTGCATAGGTGATCGTAATAACCCGATCGTTACTTTTGAGAGGAAGCAGCAAGAACATTGCGTCTGTTGGAGCGCCAATTTCTGGATAGAGCAGGTCATCAAAGGTGCTATCTTCCGATTTTCCGAAAAAACTCTCTCCCGATTTGATAATGTCTTTAAAAACAGAATCTTTACGGATCGGAATGCGAAACTTCATCGGGGCTGCGGGACCAGTGTCTTTGTCTGACATAATCCCGACACTGCGTTCAACAATCATGCTCGATTTGTCGACAATTAATGTCAGTGAGCGTTCAAAGAGTTCACTGACAAATTGTAAAACCAATAACGATATATCTGGAGCCTTACGTAATAACCTCAATCCAGACAGGCTGTTACGCAATTTTGCAAATTGTTGCCGCCGTTCTTCATTAAAGCAGCCACGAATATAAACCTGGAAGGTATTGAGAAAATTAATCATATCCTCAGAAAAGGTTTCTTCACGCTCAGAAAAATAAGGCATGGGAAAAACTGCTCGGGCCCCGTCATTGAGCGATTGTAGTGAAAAGGTGAAATCGAGAGGTGAAGCAAGCTGAATAATAGAAACCTGTGGATATTGCGCCATCTTTAGCGAGCGGACATCAATAATTGCTCCCTTACTAAAACCCTCAGTATCGGCAACTGGACTACCAAAAACCAGGATAGGCTCAAGATATTTAAAGAGTGCTCTGTCAATCAAATTGTCCAATTCATGCCGATCAGATGTGACAAAAACGAGGATTCCTTCTTTTTTACAAACAGTCATGATCGCATGTTGCAGAAACTCATCACAGGTATAAATAATGACCGCTTGGGATTTTGTTGTAGAAGCGACAGATCCTTCATCTATGTGATAGTTTGTCGATATGCTGGATAAAAAACTGACCAGTTTTTCTTTGCCCTCATCCGGGATATCAGGAAGAGTTTTATCAATCACCTGACGGTGGATATCAGCCGGATCAAAAGCTTCCAATCCCTTAAAAACATACGGTTTCTTTCGCTCTAATTTGTCCAGGTTAGCCAGACCAAGAAGGTCTTCTGAAACCAGAATTTCCTCTGTGGGGTGGGTTTCCTGTGCTTGTTGCTCAATTACTTTATCAAATTGTTCCAGTGGATTTTCTTCCAAAGGTTCATCGGATAGCTGAATTTCTCCGGAATGAACTTTCTCATCAAAGATACGGAGTGCATCCATTAGGACCATCTGCGTATCTAAGGTGACGGTTTGCAGCTGTTTGGGTAAATAACGATAATCATCAGAAACATTTATCTCGTCTATATCCAGGGTAAAAATGCCCCGAGTCCAACAAATCATTTCGACAACTGTCATTTCAATCAATGTTTCTAGTGCCTTAAAGGCGGCATCTTTAGACAGCCCACAATGTTCCAGCAAGGTGGCGATGAGGGGTTTTCGGTCATCACCCGATAGATCCTGGATACCAAGAGCTTTACTCAAATCATCTTGGCCGATGATGTGACTTTCCAGAAGAATTTTACCAATTTTTAGTTTTTCACTGGAATGAGTTGCACTGACAATATAACCTTTGTTAAATACTAACTGCCCCTCACCCTTACGGCTATATACGTTTAATGTTCCCGATTTACGAGTCGAATGAATGAGCTGAATAACATCAACGATCGGTAAGTGTTCAAGCTCGCCAGTTAATGGCATCTGCAGTCCTTCCTTTCGGCGTATTTGTGGGAATAGAAGTATAATTCAGTAGTGATTAAAACTAGCTACAACTGTTCGTGAGTAAACGTTAAGAAGCATTAAACTAAAAAATATCATTAATTTCAAGTAAATTCAGCATATTTTGCATTAACTGACCCTGCGAGCGTCGGATGATTAGCAATTCCTTCAAATATCAGCATGCAGTAGCTATTTTTCAGGCAGGTCTAGGGGCTGTTGCTCCTGGTGCGGCGATTAAGAATTTTTGTCAGCTCCATGGAGAAAGATTGACGGTTGACGGGCAGAACTATGACCTCAGCCGATTTGATAGAATCTTTGTCCTTGGCGCAGGTAAAGCTGGCGCTTCAATGGCTAAAGCGATAGAGGAAATCTTAGGTGAACGTATTTCCGCTGGCATCATCACTGTCAAATATGACCATCTGGAAAAACTGGAGACAATAAAAATCCATGAAGCCGGGCACCCGGTTCCTGATCAGAACGGTTTGGATGGAGCGCAAGCTATTTATCGACTTGCTTCATCGGCTGACGAGAAGACTTTAGTCATTTGCTTGCTTTCGGGTGGTGGTTCGGCATTGATGCCGTTACCTGTTGATAGGGTAACCCTTGAAGATAAACAAGAAACAACCAGAGTCTTGCTTGCCTGCGGTGCGACTATCCATGAAATTAATGCAATCAGAAAACATTTGTCTGTCATCAAGGGGGGAGGGCTGGCCAGGGCGATTTTTCCGGCTACTTTGATTACCCTGATTTTATCTGATGTGGTCGGCGATGATCTTGACAGTATCGCATCAGGACCCTGTGTTCCCGATTCAAGAACTTTTTCCGATTGCAGAGCGATATTTTCCAAATATTCTATTGAGGATAAAATTCCCTCCAGCGTCATTGGACATATTGGCTCAGGCATTGCCGGTCACGTTCCAGAAACGCCGAAAGCCGGACAGGATTTTTTCAAAAAAACGCAAAATGTTATTGTTGCCAGCAATTTTAGTGCGTTACTGAAGGCAAAAGAAAAAGCTGATGAATTGGGCTACAACACCTTGCTGCTTTCTTCTATGCTCGAAGGGGAGACCCGTGATGTTGCAGCTAATCATATTGCGATTGCGCGAGAGGTTCAGCTTCATGGTTACCCGTTGCAGCAACCGGCCTGTCTGCTCTCCGGTGGGGAGACGACGGTTAGAATTCAGGGGGCAGGGAAGGGTGGCAGAAGTCAGGAATTTACCCTGGCTGCTGCTATAAAGATGTCCGGTATGAAAGATATTGTTGTTCTAAGCGCAGGCACTGATGGTACAGATGGCCCTACCGACGCCGCAGGAGCCCTGGCCGATGAAACAACGCTGCAACGGGCTCAAGAAACTGGCCTCAATCCGCAGACATATCTCGATAATAATGATTCCTATCATTTTTTTGACAAATTGGGCGATCTGTATAAAATTGGCCCAACTAACACCAATGTGATGGATTTGCGGATCATTCTTATTGGCAACAATACTTAGCCACCCAAGATTCTTACTTTTCTGAGTAGCTTAAAGCTAACAACCTGATGGTGCTCTTTTACAACAACCTCAAAAAACTCTGACAGGATCAACAGGATAAAATCTGATGTTAAACTTTAACCCTAAAAAACCGTTTTTCCGACCTTTGATTCTCATCAGCCTTTATCAGATCTTTATTCTGTCAAAAAAGTCTTTGATCTTCTAATGTGTCAACAAAGTTACTCTACGAAAATTCGCCCAGTGATCGTGGGTCGTTATTCATTCAATTCAACTGCTTACATCTGGAGAGCATTTAATGTTACGTCGAACAAAAATTGTTGCCACAATTGGACCGTCCTGTGCTGAGAAAAGCCAATTAAAAAGTCTGCTAAAGGCTGGAGTCGATGTTTTTAGATTGAACTTTTCCCATGGTGAGCTTGAGCAAAAAGCAACCTGGATTCAACAGATTCGTGATCTTTCTGCTGAATATCAAAAAACGGTTTCCATCCTTGGTGACTTGCAGGGACCCAAAATCCGTACCGGTCTGATGCGTGATGGCAGTCAACAACTGGAAGCAGGGCAGGAAGTGGTGATAACGACTGCTGATGTCGAAGGGGCTGGTGGTGTCATTCCTACAATTTATCAGGCTTTGCCTCAGGACGTTATTCCTGGCAATCTGATTCTACTTGATGATGGTCAGTTGGAATTGGAAGTTTTAAGAATCGAAGCAAGTGATGTCTTTTGCCGGGTTAAGGTTGGTGGATTACTTAAAAGTCGCAAGGGAATCAACTTGCCAGGTGTCAATGTTTCTGCTCCAGCAATGACCGAAAAGTATTTTGCCGATCTTGAATTTGCGATTAATCATCAGCTGGATTGGGTTGCCCTCTCTTTCGTTCGAACTGCGGAAGAAGTCAGCCGCCTAAAACAACTTTTATCTGAGCGCAATTCTGCGATAAAAGTTATTGCCAAAATTGAAAAGCCGGAAGCTGTGGCAAACTTTTCAGCAATCCTTGCTGTGACCGATGGGGTGATGGTCGCACGCGGTGATCTCGGGGTAGAAGTTCCCTCTGAGCAGGTTCCTCTGATTCAGAAAAGAATTATTCGCGAATGTAATCTGCAAGGCAAACCGGTGATTACCGCAACCCAGATGTTGGAGAGTATGATTGCCCATCCACGCCCAACCCGGGCAGAAACCTCTGATGTCGCCAATGCCATACTTGACGGAACCGATGCCATCATGCTTTCTGGGGAAACGGCAGCAGGTCTTTACCCCGTTGAAGCAGTCAAAGTCATGGATCGCGTCGCACAGGATGTCGAGAGAGAACCTAAATTAAAATCAAGGCATTATCTTTTTGCCGAACCTGCATTGTCACAGCAGAGTCTTCCTGATACGATTGGCCATGCCGCCTGTCAAGTTGCTGAAAATATTGGTTCTGCCGCAATCCTCGCCTTTACCAAGACGGGCAGTACGGCAGCCTTGATCGCTAAATATCAACCTGCTTTGCCAATTATTGCGGTCACCCCAAACCAGCGAGTGAAATGTCAGCTCGCCCTTTATCGTGGCATAGATTCAATGCTGGTTGATATCCAGGGAGATACCGAGGCGCAAATTTTATCGGTCGAAGCGGCAGTTCTGGAGCGTGGGCTATTAAAACACGGTGATGTGGTTGTCATTACTATGGGAAGCCCGCTTTCGGCAGCTGGAATGACAAATCTGTTAAAGGTTCATCGATTGGAAAACCGGGATTGATTTTTATCTGTATGAAACGGTCAAAGCTGTTTCAGTAGGTTGGATCGACGGATCATTCTCATTGAGTGAATTTTGTTTTGAATATTTCAAATTGGAGACTTTAATTCTATGATGATTAAAATGAACGCAAAAGAATCGGTTGAAATAGTTGAAGGTGTTTTTGTCAGTGTGATTAATGAGTCTGGCAGCAAATATCATAGCTGGGATGAAATGACTGAAGCACAGCAGGAATGCTTTTCCGGGTTGAATAGAGAAGTGCAGGATGTTTATGAAAAGTACAAACCAGGTATTGTTGAATGAAGCATTAGCACTAAAAGGATAGATGGCAGCAAAAGCGGGACTGTCCCCGCACGGGGGCTGTCCCAGGCTTTTGCGGGTTATTATAAATGGCATACTGGTCAACAAACACTAAGGTCGCTGGGTTGCGCCCCCGCTCGGCGCCTTCATTTCTTTGTACGTCCAAAGAAACGAAGCAAAGAAATACGCCCGACCTCCTTGCCCGCCGTTGGCGGGTTCCCTCCATTTTACAGCTGTTTTGAGGAGTGGCAAAA
>JASJGU010000423.1:0-8983 GCA_033791385.1 Desulfuromusa sp. | reverse complement strand
TGTAACGACTATGCTCGCGGCGGAGAGCTTTGATCCCCGGTTGATCTGGGATGTTGTGGAGGAAAAATCATGAGCCAAGAGGTCTCGAATGGGGAAAAGATCCAACAATCCCCCGTAGCAAAGATACAAACCAAGCGCGGCTTTTCGATCATCTGGGTCGTCCCGATTATCGCTCTGTTGATCGGTGGTGGATTGATTTTTAAGGCGCAGTCCGCCAAGGGACCAACGATCACCATTACCTTCAAGACGGCTGTTGGGCTCGCTGTGGGAAAGACAAAGATCAAATTCAAGGATGTTGAAATTGGTACGGTGACAAAGATTGAGTTGAGTGAAGATCTTGCTAATATCGTGCTTACTGCCGAGTTAAACAAGGGGACAAAACCATACTTGACAGATAAAACTCAGTTCTGGGTGGTCCGGGCTCGGATCGGTGCGGGAGAAGTGTCCGGGTTGGAGACTCTGTTCTCCGGCGCGTATATTGGTATGGATCCGTCGACCGAAGGGACGAAAAAGAGCGAGTTTACGGGTCTTGAGATACCTCCTGCCCTGACCGAAGGTCAGCCCGGTGGCCATTATCTGCTTAAATCGAAAACCCTCAGTTCTCTTGATTTTGGCTCTCCAGTTTACTACCGCGGGATCAAGGTCGGCAAGGTGGTTGAACACCATTTTGATCAAGTGACCGAAGAAGTGTTTGTCAAGGTTTTTATCCAGGCCCCCTTTCACCAGAAAGTTTTTCAAAACACCCGTTTCTGGTCCGCCAGCGGCATCGATTTAACTATGGACGCCACGGGTATCAAGCTGGATACAGAATCTCTGGTCTCAATTATGACTGGTGGATTGGCATTTGATCTGCGCGAAGATGAACTCCCGGGTGAAATAGCCACGGGTGAGAAAACCTTCCAACTCTATGCAGATAAAGAGAGTAGCAAGGAAAACACCTATGTCATCAAGATCTATTACCTGATGTATTTCGATCAGAATGTTCGTGGTCTTTCACCGGGGGCTCCAGTCGAGATCATGGGGGTTATGTTGGGGACAGTGGTCAAAACTACGCTGGAGTATGATGAGGGAACTAAAAAATTTCGGATCCCGGTGTTGGTGGCGATAGAACCCGAACGCCTTCAGGCTATGAAATCTGAGCAGGGTGATGTTGCTAAAGGTGAAACCTTAATAACTGAACTGCAGGAAGAGAGTTCCTCTGATTTTCTTGGATGGGCAAAAAAATTGGCTGCTCAGGGTTTGCGCGCCCAGTTGAAAACCGGAAACTTGCTGACGGGTCAACTTTATATTGACCTCGATTATTATCCTGACGCCCCGGCAGCAAAGGTGACCATGGAGGGAGATTATCCGGTTTTTCCAACTATCCCTTCTCCTCTTGATCAAATTGGCGAGCGGATCGATCAAATCTTGAAGCAGATTGAAGCCCTTCCACTGAATGAAATGGGTCAGAGTATCAATAGTATTCTGCGGAAAATTGATAGCGTCCCAATTTCTCAAATTGGTGAAGAGATGAAGGCTGCTATCGAGTCGTTGACTCAGACACTTGATGAGCTCAAGTCCCTCTCTGGTCATATTAACCAGGAGACGATGCCGAAGGTCAATGACTTACTCGGCAAATTGGAGAGTACCATTGATGGAATTAATTCAACGTTAGGTCCTAATTCTGCAATAAATTATAATGCCCAGGTGATGACTGATGAGCTGTCGTTGACGATTCGATCAATGCGCTCTCTACTCGAGTATCTTGAGAAGGATCCCCAGGCGTTGATTTTCGGTAAAGAAGGAGACCAGAAATGATGAGATGTATTATTTGTCAGAGTAGCCGTTGGGTTGTCATATTTGCAGTTGCGGTTCTGCTTTCCGGTTGTATCGGACGAAGTTCCCCTAAAGTCACCCATTTTAGTCTGTTGACTGCTGAACAGTTAAATACAGAACAGACGATTGCTTCTCTCCCGGAGATTAAATTGGGAATTGGTCCCGTCACAATTCCAGACAGCCTGAAGCGGTCGCAGGTTGCGACTCGGCAGCTGGGTAATCAGTATGAGTTTGATGAGTTTAATCGCTGGGCTGGAGTTTTGGAAAAAGATTTAACCTATATCTTAGGTGATAATCTTGGACAATTGCTTGGCGTGAGCCACGTTGGCTCCTTTCCCTGGAGACAGTATTTCAAACCAACCTATTGGGTCAGGGTCGATTTTGAGCGATTGGACGGAGCTTTGGCTGGTGAAGCAGTTCTCAGTGCCCGTTGGTCTGTAACTGACGCTGAAGGTAAGGAGCTTCTTGCTGGAGGGAAAAATGATGGTCGGCAACTTTTGGATGCTGAGAGTTTTGCTGCACTGATCAAGGCGGAAAGCCAATTGGTGGCTGAGTTGAGTCGCAACATTGCTGATGCAATTGTTACGCTGAATAAATAAAAAATTGAAAGCGTGTGATTTTTCTCTTTTGAACAGGAAAGAGAAGCTAGAGTCTCCTGACAATGAAGTTTTTCTGATGGTCTGGTAGAGAATGCGTAAAAATAAAAGGAACATGATTATTAATTTCCACATTCGGCAAAAAGCTACCAGTTTGTTTTGTCTGCTGGCTGTTTATCTCTTGCTGTTGACTACTCCTTCTTTCGTCTGGGGACAGCTTCCCGGTATCACTGCAAAGACTGACACGACTCCGCAAGAGAGCCAGGGTACGGATCTGTCACTGGAACATTTGCTCCAACTCCAATCGAAGGCTCGTCAGAGTCTCAATAATGCCCAGCTTGATTTAGATGCGATCCCACCAGAACAAATTGGGGCGACCACAGAAGAAATAAAAGAGAAGCGTGTTCTGTTGTTTGTCCGTGTCTTTCTCTATAACAATCATATCGAAAGTCTTCGTCTCTTTGAAGAAGTTCGTCTTGCCCATGAAGACTTAGCTGCAAAAAGCGAAGCCTGGCAAGGTTTTGGTCAGCCACCGCCATATCCGATCGCTCTGGTCGATGAATTACGAGATTCGATCCACATTAAATCTTTGGCCATCACAAAGGATGGAGTCAGAAAAGACCTGCTACTACAAGGTCAGAAGGAGGCTCGTCAAGAGTTAGTGGCGTCTGAAAAAGAATTGCGCAAGGCCCAGGAGACAGTAGAAAAACCTCTGGGGGACGTTGAAATTAGGACAAGCTGGTTATATGAACTGGCATTGTTAAAAAACGCAGTGGCTCAGACCAGAGTGCTTTCCAATAGAGCTCAATTGAAGTCAATCGTGGAATATCTCTCTCTGCATAAAAAACAGGAAGCCTTTCTGAAGCGTCAACTTCTGGTTGCCACCGATGATGTGGCGTTCAGTCAAAAAGAACTTGACCAATATGTCGCACCATTGACCCAAAAACTGGAGGATCTTGATCAAGAAAAGCAACTGCTAATCAGAGATAATAACCGGAAACAGGAACAGCTTGATCAAGCAAGGAGATCATTGCAGCAAGTTCGCGAAACTTTAGCTGAAAAAGGCTCTGATCAAGAGATTGCGAACAAAATTCATTATCTTCAGCAAGAAGTTGAGGCTTACAGGGTTCAGGCAGAAGGTAGTGCCCAGTTGGTTGAACTGCAGAGACTTTGGATTTTGATAACCAATGGCCGTATATTGTTGTGGGAGGACCGGTATCGACTGGCTAATCAAAGTGATGATCCCAAATGGAAGCAAGTGTCAGATTCTCGTGAGCAGCGGAGTGGAAAAATTCAGGAAGATATTACGTACATCGAATCAAATTTGAAGCTGACGCAGAATCTGATTTTAAAAGCAGAACAACGTCTGGCCACAGGAAATCTAACAAAAGAAGAAAATCTTCTGGTTCAGCAAAAAATAACTGCCTATGAAAATATGGTCAAGTTTACTTATGGTCTGCTAACGGATGTGGACAGTCTCCTTCGGAATTTGCAACGATTCCAGGATGATGCCGATTATTATCGGCATAAGCTTTCGCTTATAGACCGCTTGCAAGAAACCTTGGTTCGTAGCTTAGATTTTGTCGGTAACTTCTGGAACTACGAACTGTTCATGGTTGACGACACCATTGCTGTTGGTGACCAGCTAATAACTGCACAGCGACCGGTGACGATTAGCAAAGTGGCTCGGGCACTATTGATCCTGGCAATTGGCTTGTGGATAAGCTCTTTTTTCAAATCCCGCATCAGTAGAGCAGTCGTAAGAACCTTCAAAGCTGATGAAAATACTGCGTTGTTGGTAGAAAAATTTCTCCGATCCATTGTAATTTTAACCTTACTGATTATTGCACTAATCACGGTGAAAATACCTCTGGCCGCATTTGCCTTTCTTGGTGGTGCCTTGGCTATTGGTGTAGGTTTTGGTGCCCAGGCGCTGATCAGCAATTTTATCAGTGGGATTATTCTACTTTTTGAAAAACCGATCAAAGCAGGCGATCTGGTTGAACTTGAAGGTGTCATAGGACGAGTGATCAGTATCGGTCTTCGCTGCTCACATGTCAGGCGTTTTGATGGTGTCGATATCCTTGTTCCAAATAGTGACTTTCTGCAGAAAAGTGTTGTCAACTGGACCCTCTCTGACCAGTTGATCCGTGTCCAGGTTAAAATTGGTGTCGCCTATGGTTCGCCCACGCGAGAAGTTGCCCGGATCATTGCCAGTGCGTTAGAGGAGCATGGAAAAATTCTTAAGTCTCCGGAACCGACCATCCTGTTTGAAGATTTTGGTGATAGTGCTCTGATATTCAATACCAACTTTTGGGTTGAGGCGCTATCAAACGCTGATTATCGAGTTATTTCCAGTGACTTGCGCCATATGCTTGACAGGCGCTTCCGTGAAGCGCATATCAGGATTGCTTTACCACAGCTGGATGTCCATCTTGACAACTCTCATCTGAAGAAGATCAAAAGAAAATCCTTGCACGGACGTTATTAAAGAGAGCCCTTCAACAGAGAACAGATTGTCACAAGTAACCTCAGGTGAATTATCGGTCGTTATCGGGGCAGTTCAACAATTATTTCCTTCCCGCCATAACCGTGCACAAGATCGTGGGCACGGACAATCACAGAACTGATTTCTGCATTGATAACAACCCCCGATAAACTCCGGGTAAAGGGTTGCTCGTTGACATGTGGATGGTAGAGAACCCGGGTTCCCAGCACTTGACCCTCGGGGCTGACAACATCCCACTTGTTGGCATAATGTTGCCAGCCCTCATCGCTGTGTATAACTGTTACATTGAAGTTGTATGTACTGCCGGATTTATCAACCTCGACTTTGATGACATCCGCCTCACCAGCAAAGAGCAGTGTGGGACATACCAATGCACTCAGAAAGATAAAAACCCAGATAATTTTCATCACTTTTCTACCATCAGAGCTGCTTTTGATAATCCCGCTAGAGCCTTACTGAGCTTCCCTGCTGCCGGACATTGCGCAACCCCATGCCGTTGTGCGAGATAAATCGGATCATTATAACCAAGCCACACCTGCCCGTCAGCATCTTCCCAGACAAGAACTTTGAGCGGTAAATCGATTCCGACGGTCTGAGCACACTCAATAAACGGGGTGCCACCCTGAGGGTTGCCGAAGATCAAGACTTCAGTTGGACGCAGGGTTTTCCCTACCTTAGCGGCTCCGGCAGTGTGATTGATGCGGGCAAAAATATTCAACCCTTTTTGCTTGGCAATGGCTTCAAAACGATTCATGGTTTCCGCTGGCGAGTAAGAACTTTTGAGAGAAGTAAGACCATCTGCAGCCAAAACGGAGGAAGTGCTGATGAGGACAAAACACAATGCGAGAAATAAACTTAGTTTTTTCATTGGTAACTCCTGTAAGAATAGGTTTCAAAAATGAAGATGCTGTTGCTGCGGATTTATCACCTGACAGAGACTACCCTCTGCGCCAATTGTGATATTTTTCTACCCAGGCCAGCAGTTTTTCTGGTGCATGCGCCCGTTTCCATTCACCGGCAGTCATCTTGTTCATCTCTGCCAATGTCGGATAGGTATGAATGGTTCCAAGAATTTTATTCAAGCCGAGTTTATATTTCATCGCCAATACGTACTCTGCTAACAGATCTCCGGCATGGGTGCCGACAATGGTGACACCGAGAATCTTATCAGATCCAGGCTTGGTGAGCACTTTGACCCAACCATGATCCTCGCTGTCGGCAATCGCCCGATCCAGATCATCAATCCCGTAGCGAGTGATTTCAAATGGGATCCCTTGTTCTGTTGCTTCTGTTTCATTTAAACCGACTCTGGCAACTTCAGCATCGGTAAAAGTACACCAGGGGATCACCCGGTAGTCAACCTTAAAGCTCTTGAACTGTCCGAACAAGGCATTAACCGAAGCATACCATGCCTGATGCGCTGCGGTATGGGTAAACTGATAGGGACCGGCAACATCGCCGGCACAGAAGATGTTCGGGAAATTGGTACGTAAAAAGGGATCGGTGGCAACAGTTCCGCGCGGATCGATCTCAACGCCCAATTCTTCCAGTCCAAACCCAGTCACGTTTGCTTTGCGACCAACCGCTATCAGGAGTTGATCAAACTCAATTTCAATTTTCTCCCCACGATGTTCACATACCAACCATTTGTGATCGCTGTCAACCCGCACTTCTTGCGCCTGGTGTTCGGTCAGAACCTGAACTCCATCCTCTTCAAATTTCTGCTGAATAAATTCACCCACTTCTGGATCTTCGCGCCCGACGATCCGGGAGCCCATTTCAACCTGCGTTACTTGACTTCCCAGGCGGGCGAACGCCTGAGTCATTTCACTGCCAATCGGGCCACCACCCAGCACAACAAGTTTTTCAGGCAGTTGGCGCAGTGCCCACAGGTTGTCTGACGTCAGGTAATCAATTTGATCCAATCCCTTGATTGGGGGGACAAAGGCTGTAGCTCCTGTTGCAATGATAATGCTTTGGGTCGTCAACGTTTTCCCGTTGACTTCGACCGTCCAGGGAGAGGTGATTTTTGCCTCGCCTGCAATCACTTCGACGCCGAGACTGGTATAGCGCTCTACTGAATCATGTGGCTCAACCTGAGCGATTTTCTGCTGCACCCGCTCCATGACCTTGGCAAAATCGAATTCAACCTCGGTTTTTTCAAAACCGAATTCCTTAGCCCGTTTTGCATAAGAGAGCATCTTGGCACTTCGCAGCAGAGCCTTACTCGGGACACAACCGGTGTTAAGGCAATCACCACCCATCTTGTGTTTTTCAATCAATGCCACTTTTGCTTTGACGACTGCTGCAATATAGGAGCTGACCAGTCCGCCACTTCCAGCCCCCAGAACCACCAGGTTGTAGTCAAACTTTTGTGGTTTTTGATGCCCGGAAAAAACTTTTCGCGCCTGGAAAATAGCAACTATCCGCTTTGCCAGGAGAGGAAATATGCCGAGCAGGGCAAAAGAGATCAAAAGGCCGGGAGACAGAATGCCACCGGCACTTTCAAGTTGGCCGAGCTGGGTTCCAGCATTGACATAAACAAAGGTTCCAGCCAGCATCCCAACTTGGCTGACAATGTAATAAAGAGAGGTCTTGAGCGGGGTTAATCCCATCAGCAGATTGATGACAAAAAACGGAAACAGGGGAACCAGACGGAGAGAAAACAGGTAAAAGGCGCCCTCTTTTTCTACCCCAGCGTTGATCGCCTGCAGCTTATCGCCGAATTTTCCTTGCACCCAATCTCGCAACAGAAAACGCGAAACCAGAAATGCCAGAGTTGCGCCGATGCTGCTGGCAAAGCTGACCACAACCACAGCAGTCCAGAGCCCGAAGAGTGCTCCACCGGCAAGGGTCATCACTGCCGCCCCCGGCAGAGACAGAGCCGTGACCAGGATGTAAATGACAAAATAGATCAGCAAGGTCGAAAAACGGTTGTGCTGATAATAGTCATTAAAGACCTGTTGCTGGCTTTTGAGATAACCCAAGGTCAAATATTGCCCCAGATCAAAAATGAAAAAAAATGCAATCAGGACAACAATGACAGCTAGAATACTTATTTTGGTAGTACGACCACTCATAATTTCACCCTCTTATATATTTTGAATACACCTTCGGGACCAGCATGGCCCCATATCAGTATTTTTCGCTGTATCAATCTATCCAAATTCAACCTGAAGTGTATCAAAAAAATTATTAAATGTAGCGAAAACCTCACCCCTCAGAGCAACTGGCACCGCCGGCAAAACAGGAGTAACAGCGGTGATGTCCTAACAGAACACGTTGCTTCATCGCTTCATGCAGGGTTTTACCGAGATCGTAGTTTTCAGCATCATCGACCAGAGTACAGGCGTAGACTCCACATTGACCATTCTTCCTGACAATCATCTTACTGAAGTTGCACATAAATTTATCGCGCTGCGCGGCGCTTAAATAGCGGGTCATACAGGTTTCGGTGATCTCCGTAACCTGGGGGAGCGAACCGGGCAGATGAAATTCGGGGAACTTGATGATCGTCAGATCGAGCGGTACTCCGGCTGATTCGAAATAGGGGGTATATGCGCGATCAACGGCGGCAATATCTTCACCGGGCAGTATCAGTCGGGCGATCGACACGCCGAAGCCCTCCTGATGGAGGCGTCCTAGTGTGGCGAGGGCTTTTCTAAAGTTCCCCCGACCGCGAGATTCATCGTGTTTGCCCGGATCCGGGTGATCGAGGCTAACCCGAAAATTTAAAGTGTTC
This sequence comes from Desulfuromusa sp., assembly GCA_033791385.1. Classification (GTDB taxonomy): domain Bacteria; phylum Desulfobacterota; class Desulfuromonadia; order Desulfuromonadales; family Geopsychrobacteraceae; genus Desulfuromusa. Next base: position 321 of record JASJGU010000423.1, on the reverse strand, counting down.
GGCTTGTTCCGCAAAGGGAGAACATCGCCGATTTGATTCATCAGCGGTTCGGTGGCGTTAGTCAGTACCAGGCAGGGGCGAAGCTCCAAGGCATAGTCGAGAATCTGCATGAACTCGGGATTAACGAAGGGTTCGCCGCCGGTGAAAGAGAACTTTTTGACCCCGAGCTCCAGTGCTTCATCCATAAAGCGTCGAGCGTCAGCCAGGGTCAGAAATTCGATGCGATTGTCCCCCGGTTTAGACCCTTCGAAACAAAAAGGGCACCGCAGGTTGCAGTTGGTCCCGCTGTGAAACCAGAGTTCATCAAGACTTTGCGACTGG
>JASJGU010000422.1:0-7458 GCA_033791385.1 Desulfuromusa sp. | reverse complement strand
CCATCTATCTGATATGACCGAAGCCGAATTAACCCGGCTTCGGCCATTGATTTGAGGTTTTATGGAAATCCGCATTAAAGGTCTGACGCGAAACTACTATTCCGAAGGGAAGCAGATCAAAGCACTTGACAATGTTGATCTGGTAATCCCGGCCAATAAAATATTTACCCTTCTGGGTCCAAGCGGTTGCGGCAAAACCACCCTGCTTCGCTGTATTGTCGGGCTGGAAACGCCCGACGCCGGTGAAATTTACATTGGTGATGATCTCGTCTGGTCGAGTGAGAAGAAGATTTTTGTCCCGCCAGAAAATAGGGGCCTCGGCATGGTTTTTCAGACCTATGCCATCTGGCCGCATATGAACGTTTTTGACAATATTGCCTACCCCCTGCAGACCAGTAAAACCCCTAAAGAGAAAATCCGCCAACAGGTTGCAAAAGCTCTTAAGTTCGTTCAGTTGGACGGCTTTGAAAATCGGCCAGCGACCAAATTAAGCGGTGGACAACAACAGCGGGTAGCTCTCGCTCGAGCCCTGGTCGCAGAACCGAAGGTGATTCTGTTTGACGAACCGCTGAGCAACCTTGATGCCAAACTTCGCGAAGAAACCCGTAAAGAACTGCGTAGTTTTCTCAGCGAACTGAAAATTACCGCCCTCTATGTCACCCATGATCGCATCGAAGCACTGGCCCTTTCCGATTTGATTGCGGTCATGCGCGCCGGTAAAATTATTGAAATCGGTGACCCGAAAAAAATCTATTTTAATTCAGATGACAAATTCGTCGCCGACTTTATTGGCCGAGCCAACTTGATCAAAGGCAAGATAGAAAAACTGGCAGGGAAACATGCAGTGTTTGCTTCGGAAATCGGTTCCATCGTTGCACTCAACAGTCATGGCATCCCCGTTGGCCAGGACGCCATGCTTTGTGTCCGCCCCGAGTTCATCCACTTAGCTAAAGAACATAATGCTCAAGATCAGAATGTTTTCAACGGGAAAATGGAGACGCTAATCTTTATTGGTGAGGCTTACGAAGGAGAAATCCGCATCGGCGATAACTTGCTGACCACAACCATCGAACCAACAGAAAACATCGTAGAAGGTGACAATATCGCCATTTCTTTTGATTCTGATCATTGTTTCCTCCTTTCGGCTTAGCCATCTTGTCCTTTTTTGATAGGTGATACCATGTTTAAAAAACCAACCCTGACCACAACCCTGATTGTCATCGTTGGTTTTTTGACCCTCTGTCCCGTCATCATGCTGCTACTGGGCAGTTTTTCACAAGATTTCGTTTCATTCGGACAGTTTACGACCGTCAAATATGTCGAGGCTTACACAGATCCAGATTTTGCCGACATCCTGCTGAATACCCTGTTTTTCACTGTCGGATCGGCGCTAGTTGCTACCCTGCTCGCGCTTTTTCTCGCCTACATCAATACCAGAACCGATTTGCCTTTTAAATTTGTTTTCAAAATCATCGCCATTGTCCCGATGATGATTCCGCACATCCTGTTTTCAGTCAGTTGGGTGCTCTTACTCAACCCAAGTAATGGCACCCTGAATCGTCTCTTCATGGATCTGTTTGGCCTTACGGATGCACTTTTTGATATTTATTCTTTGCCGGGGATGATTCTGGTCGAAGGGTTGCTCGACTTGCCGATTGCCTATCTGATCATTGCACCAGCGATGAGTGCCTTTGATGTGACGCTAGAAGAATCCTCCAAGGTCTGCGGAGCCTCCAACCTGCGAACCTTGATGAGAATCACCTTGCCGGTGCTTCGGCCCGCAATCCTGGCATCAGCAATTTTGGTTATTGTCAGGAGTCTGGCCTCTTTTGCCGTTCCATCAGTCATCGGTATGCCGGGTCGCATTTATGTCCTGTCGACCCATATCTATCGGAGTATTTCAAGCGGTTTTGCCGCCGACTTCGGTAAGGCTGCAGCAATCGGCATGAGTGCTTTAGCCGCCTCAATCACGTTGATCTATGTTTATCGCTATCTGACCTCCGAAAGTGGGAAATTTGTCACCATTTCCAGTCGGGGCTTCAAGCCCACCTTGATCAAACTGAAGAACGCCAGATATCCCCTCTTTGTGATTGTTGGTATTCTTTCCTTTATTCTCATTCTACTGCCGGTGCTGGTCCTCTTTTATACCTCCATGCTCCCCTATTCAATGGTGCCCAGTGCTAAAGCTTTTTCGATGATGTCATGGGATAACTGGATAGAAGTTCTCAAAGATCCTATTTCGCTGCTTTCATTGAAAAACAGTCTATTTCTTGGTGTTGTCGGTGCAACCATCGGCACGGCGCTGTCGATCTTTGTTTCCTATGTTATCGTCAAGGTTCGCTCAACGGCATCAGGGATTCTTGAATCGCTCAGCTTTCTATCTTTTTCCTTCCCCGGGATTGTCATTGGTGTCGGTTTTATGTGGTTTTTCGTCCGCACGCCTCTATATGGCACCATAACAGCACTGCTGATTGGTTATATCGCCACCTATTTACCTTATGGGATACGACCAATTTCAAGCGCCTTCGTCCAGATTCACAGCCATCTGGAAGAATCATCCCGGGTCTGCGGAGCCAGTCCTTTCTACACCATGCGTCGGATTGTCATCCCGCTGCTAATTCCTGGAATTGTTTCTGGCTGGATTCTGATGGCCAGTATGTTCCTCCGCGAACTGACCCTTTCAGTTGTACTGTCCCGGCCAGGAACCGAAGTTCTGGCGGTGCAGATTCTCCACTTTGCAGAAGATGGCATGTGGGGAAAACTCTCAGCATTAGGAATTATCATGATCTTTATTTCCTCATTGCTGGTGATCACAGCAGCAATTCTTGGAAACAAGCTGACAAAAATGGAAGTTGTGGATAGGTAGGTAGGGGTTAGGGCATTGTGAAATAGGGTTATCCGATTTTTGTGGTTGAGACTATTGGGGCTGTCCTAGGCTTTTGCTGTGCGACCGCCACATTTTCATGGCTCGTAAACTCTTGGGACCGTCCCGAGATCTCTGAAAAAAAGGAGGCTTTTCAGCCTCCCTTTGCTGTTTCTCTGTATTAGAACCGTACAAACACACCGGCGAAAGGTCCCTCGAACGTTGCGTTGAGATAGAGATCCGATTCGTCAATATCGATATCAAGGTAGCGATATCCAGCATATGCGCCGACCATCGGTATTGGCGAAAACTCGATCTGACCTTCAAGGTCTAGATAGTGATTATCGCTGTATTCCATGTAGCCGACTCTGGCGGCGACCCCGAAATAGTCTCCAAAGGCGATGCGACTCCGCGCCCCGATCGTGGGGATGGGCAGGCTGCCTGAGACTTTTTCACTTAAGCCTGGAACGTCGTTGCTGTCTACGCTGACTTTGCCATCAGCATATTTAATCGCCCCCTCGACACCAAGTTGGAACCGGGTGGGGAGGTCGTCAAAGTTCAGCAGGTAGTAAGTGTAAGCCGCCTCGTAGATTTTGACCTTGATTTTGCTGTCAACTGAGCCAGTGAAGTTCTCGCCGTTAAAGTCGAAAGCGACGTCCGCGTTCTTGCCGGAAAAATCGAGCGGCATATAGGAAAAGGAGAGCCGCGAGTTGCCTAGATGCAGGGCGATTTCGCCAATGAAATCTTCGCTTTTATCGTAGTCGAGATCGTCCATGTTGATGGTGTCTCCACTGTTCCCGGAAAATTTACCGTCAGCTTCGAGCCACTGGTAGCCGACCTTTACGGATACCGTTTCATCAGCCAGCGCGGGAGAGGATATTCCGAATAACATCCCGATCGCCAACAACAAAATAAATGGTCTCATCATTGTATTCATCCTTTCTCAGGGCTAATTATTAAAAAAGTACATTTAAAATAGCCTAATTCTGGAATCAACACCAGTTATTTTTTCAGATTAAGAAAGTACTGCCTATGTCCTGTGTGACAGGGAGTGATTAACGTTGAAAAGTTTTTATAAAACCACGTATCGTACTTGGGGTGCAGCAGCTGCTGCGGTCAAAACGTAAGTACCGATGGAACAACATCTAAAGTGGTTGAAGTGGCTACCTCGTCGGGCGAAGATGATCCCACGGACACTCATATCCGCGATTTGTTGGAGTAAAAGCCTTTTAAACTGCGTTCCTAGCATAAGCGGAATACATCAACCAGACAGTTGGGTAAGCCTTTTGATTTAATCAGGATCAGGGAGTTTCGGGAACAATTTCGAACAGGGTGATCTCCGGTGGTGAAAAGATCCGCATTGGTGGACCCCAAGTGCCGGTGCCACGGCTTGTGTACAGGTATTGGTTGTCTGTTAACGTGTAGAGCCCCTCCAGCAGTGGATACTTAATGGCGGTCAGCAGATTAAAGGGAAAAATCTGACCACCGTGGCCGTGCCCCGAGAGCTGCAGATCAAATTGCCCTGTCGAAGCTTCTCTGAAATCCGGCCGATGCTTAAGCAACAAGGTGAACCGCTCCGAACGCTCTCCAAGAGCGCTATCTTCAGCAGGGATACCTCCCCGAGCAGGGTCATCAACCCCGACCACTTTCAACCACTCTCCGACATTGATACTGCGATTGCGCAGCATCTGAAAGCCGCTACGGTGTAAAAAATCGAGCGACTGGTCAAGGCCGGCGTAGTATTCGTGATTGCCGGTAACGGCGTACATGCCAAGGGGTGGATCGATGCGCTGCCAGAGGTCCACTAACTCGTCCAAATGATTGATTTGGGCATCGACGATATCCCCGGTAGCAACGAGAAGATCGGGCTGCAGATCTAGAAGGCGATTGACAATTGGTGCCAGCGCTTCGTCCCGGTGGATCAGCCCAAGATGCAGATCGGAAATCTGAGCGATTCGGATCGGCGGAGTTCCGGGTGGAAGCTTCGGGCTGACAATCTTGACCCGTTCAATCTGCAGGTTGTTTGCTTCGTAGAGACCATAAAAGCTGGCAGCAATAACAACAAACAGCACCACGGTTGCTGTTACTGCTCCATGGAGAGAAAGATTGGCTAACTGTGGCAACAACCGACTGGCGAATCGAAAGAGCAGTTCCCATAATCCGACGAGCACAAACAGACTGAAGGCGATAAAAACCACCCCCATCCAACTGTAACCAATCCAAGCAAGGCCACGGGCGAATATTTCCAGCCCGGCCCGTTCGCTGAACCTGACCAGCACCGGGGTGGCAATCATTCCAGCCATCCAGATCCAGGTCAGGGTTGGAAGCGCTGGATGTCCTTTAATCAGTGGATAGAAGCCCCAAAAGACCAGAATATGCATGGCACCATAGGTGGCTAGAAACATCAGCAGAAATATTTTCATACGAAGATCCAGTTTTCAGTTCCAGTAAGTCATCTGATGAGAATATTTTGCGTGCGGCAAAGATTTTAAAAAAGCAGAACCGGGCATTTAACATTGTGTAATACATAATTTGCGACTGAACCAAACAGGACATCGCGAATTTCGCCACTTCCGGTTTTGCGACCAATGACCAATAACTGAAATTCTTCCTCATTGGCAATCCGTGGAATCACCCGGCGGGGGGCACCGAACTCAAGGCGTAACTCAATATTGAATCCCGCTTCACGAAGTGTCTTTGCCAGTACTTCTAGACGCTGTTGAGCTGCTTTTTTGGCATTTTCTCTGACCATCTCAATCTGAAAATCGGGAATCATCCGATAAGCTAACTGGTCATTTATGACATGCAGCAGAACTAAATGTTTGGGAAATTTTTCTTTGTACGCAATGATATCTGCGATGGTTTGTTGCGTGGTGGGGGAATCATTCACCGGAATTAAAATTTTGGTTTCCATCGGAATTCTCCTCTTAAAAAGGAACATCAATCAGATTGGGATACGCATCTTCTTACAGTAGCTGCGCAAAACCATGAGAGCCTGATTCAAGCGCGATATTTGCATATTTTTTGCTTTCACCTGTAGCACATCATCCAATGGTACTTGGATCTGCCGAACCTCTCTTTGAACCAATAAGAGGTTGGCCAAAATAACTTTTAACTCAGCGGGATTATATTTTTTCAGTGCGGGTGGAGAAATACTAAAAAAGCCACCTGCCACATCTTGCGCCAGTTTCTTCGGATTTCCAGAAATTGCCATTAACAAATCCTCCTGCCGTTGATCATACACTTCTTTGAACCCGGTACCAATGAAAAGCCACTTGCCTTTCTCATAACATCCATGAGATCAATTGCAGCCATGGGACACTCTGATCATCTCAAAGGAATTTTGTTGACCTTTACTGCCGTGCTGATCCTCAGCCCGGATGCACTATTAGTCCGTCTGGTTCAGACTGATATCTGGACACTTCTATTCTGGCGTTGTCTCCTCACCGGCATCATGATGTCTCTATTCCTGGCGATCCGCTACCGCCAGCGCTTTCTGCACAGTTTTTATGCCATAGGTCGCACTGGCCTGATATCCGCCCTGATGATCGTTGTTGGATCACTTCTGTTTATTGGTTCTTTGAAGCAAACAACCGCAGCTAACACATTAGTTATTCTGGCCGCAGCCCCAATTTTTAGCAGCTTACTCAGTTGGTTGATTCTCCGTGAAAAAATCCCACTGCGCACCAAGCTGGCAATTTTCACCTGTTTCAGTGGAATTCTGCTGATTTTCTCCGGAAGTTTACAGCATGGTTTGCTGCTTGGAGACTTGATGGCGCTAGGGGCAACTGCAATGTGGGGTTCAAATATAGCTATCATTCGAAGTGGGAAAGCTGTCAATATGATCCCAGCCAACGTGCTTGGTAATTTGTGTGTGGTCCCAATTGTCTATTTTCTTGGTGCTCAACCACTGTTGCTAGCTCCCGTTGATGCCGGACTACTACTACTTTTGGGAGGAGCTATCCTACCCATTTCATTTGCAATGATTACGCTTAGTCCTCGCTATTTGCAAGCCCCGGAAGTCAGTTTGATTCTCCTTATTGAAACCATTCTGGGGCCGATCTGGGTCTGGCTGGCCCTAGGGGAAGTGCCCCATTCCAGGACTCTCATCGCGGGATTACTGATTCTTGGAACTTTGCTGATTCACACTCTTTTATCTCTGCGACAGCTACAAACCAAGCCCCAACAGTAAAATCCTTTTAGTACGTATTCTTGTCTAAATCGCTCCGGTGTTCTTTTCCAAATGTGAAATCGTGATTATTGCAATGTCAAGCGACCCACCCGATGGTACAGGTGAGCATTTTTATCTTACGGATGATATTGAAAGGCTGAGCTTTTATTGTTCTGGGATGGATTCAGCAGAATACGCACGTCAAAGGCATAGTTATTATACCGATCACACCCATTCAACCTATCGATATTATCTATTGGTAAAAAAAATCATTCATGGTTAATATTCCCACTCATATGTCTGGACAATATTTCAGGAGGATAATCATGTTTAAGCGTTTTTTACCGGGATTTTTTCTTACTATCTTAATGTCAGGTTTTTTCTCTCTGCCGGCTTTAGCTAATGAGTTGGATTGTTTTGCTGG
>JASJGU010000421.1:0-3626 GCA_033791385.1 Desulfuromusa sp. | reverse complement strand
AGTGTTCCTCTAGGGATGGTTGCAACTGGTCCAGAAAGGCTGATCGCGGCAATGCATTGAGAATGCATATTGAGTATCGGAGCAGCAACGCATTGAAGACCGACAACATGCTCCTGCAGGTCGAGCGCGTAACCTCGCGCCTTGGTTAGTGCCAGTTCTTTTTTGAGTTCAGTTTTTGAACTCAACGTGTATTCGGTAATTGGCTGCATCTTGAGATTTTGTAAAATTTCTTCCAAAGCACCTCGCTGCAGATGGGAAAGCAGCATTTTGCCGGCAGCGGTGGAATAGACATCTGTTCTCAGTCCGATGAAGGAAGAGCATTTCAGGCTTCCAGGTTGGTGATTAACATCAACCTTGTCGATATAAACCAGCTCATTCCGGTCCAGTACCATCATGTGAACCGTTTCGTTCAATTCCCTACTCAGCTGTTCCAAGAAGTAATGCCCCCGTTCACGGACATCAAGCCTCTGGAGATAGGATTGGCCGACCCGTACCAGGTTAAGACCTATATCGTATTTTCTCGATTCCTCTTCCTGCTGCAGGTAGCCTTTTCCTGTCAGCGTTTTTATATGGTGATGTAAAGATGATTTGTTGAGCTCCAGCGTATCAGCAATCTCTTTAATACTTAAGGGCCGATTGGCTGCCTGAATGGTTTCGATAATTGCAATCACCTTGCCAACAGTATTGAGTTTTTCGTTAGAATTCTTCATGCCCATTTCATATTATGAAACACCGTTTGAAGTCAAGGAGAAAGTTGTTGAAGTAGAGCACTTTTTTGTTGACATTAAAACTGAGACCCTTTTATACTAATCGGTATTAAGAAATAGCATTTCATATTAAGAAACGGAGGTGGCGATGAAACATAAATCAATTGCAGAGTCGGCAATCAGCATGTTGGAGCCTTCAATTGGCAAACTTCTCAGCGAGAAGGCCAAACGGACTGATATGCATATCGTCGTAATGGATCCGACCCAAAAACCCTGGGAAGTTTCTTTTGAGGAGGCTATCCTGCTGGAAAAATCTTTAAGCGATAAAACGGGATGGACCCTCCCCTACGATGAATTCGCTCGGGCCAAAGCCAGGCAGGCATGGCGTGATAGCAGCGACAACGTCAAAAAACATCTGCTCGGTCCTGCAACGCTGAAGGAAGGCGAGCTTGTCCATTACGGATCCTTCGAATACCAGGGTGTCATCGTCGCTGCCAGTGGTGTTGAGCCTTGGTTCGATGTGCTGGTCAGTGGCTGGGTGGCTTTGGCCATACAACAACTTGCTCAGGACTACTACCAGAAGTTTAAGATCGAAAACCCAACAACACCCTATCTCGCCTGAGATAATTATATTTTTATTGAATAGCTGCTGATTTTTACCCTCAGCTAGAAACACACTAGCCAGCATGGCTGGACCACGTTAGCTCAGCCACAACGAACAACAAGAATGTGAACTTCGTCTAATCTCCAGGCTGCCTTCGATGCTGGCATGGGTGACGGAAATGTTCCAGAAATCTACGACTATTTCCTCAAGCTTAATCTTGATTGAAATTATACATCTGGCTGTTATCACACGTACGTTAAACAGAGGTTCCAATAAGCGTGTGGACACAGTAACCTATCACAATGAAGGAGGTACACAATGAACATGAAGCAAAGTATTATCAGTTGGTCTCGGTCTTTACTCATTCTAGTTCTGATGGCGTTTCTATGTTGCGCCTGGACGTCTTCAGCATTTGCCGCTGTGGAATTAAAACTCAGTCACTTTGGCAATGACACCCATCCGTCTCACATTGCAGCAATGCAATTTGCAGAAAACGTTGAGAAGCGAACCAATGGTGAAGTTAAAATAGCCCTCTATCCAAACAATGAGCTTGGAAGTCCTCCAGAGGTTCTTGAACAGGTTATCATGGGCGTGGTTGACATGAGTCTTTCCGGTCAGGACCAGTTGGCCAAACACATCAAACTTTTTGATACAGTAAGTATTCCTTTTTCCCTCAGTGGCTATGACCATGCGGACCGTGTTCTCGATGGTCCTTTCAAAGCATGGGCGGCTCCTGCAGCGGAGAAGATTGGTCTAGTATACCTGTCTAGCTGGGAATGGGGCTTTCGTCAGCTCACCAACTCCAAGAAGCCAATCATGTCACCTGCCGACCTTAAGGGTTTGAAAATCAGAACTCCTCCGGCTATGACGTATCAGGCTGCCATGGACGCCCTTGGAGCAAATGTGCAGACCATCGCTTTCAGCGAACTCGTTATGGCCATGCGTCAGGGTGTTGTCGACGGCCAGGAAAACCCTATCGGTGTCATTTACAATCTCAAACTCTATGAATCACAAAAGTACATCTCTGTGATCAACTATCTCTACAGCTCCATGTGTCACGTTGTTTCAAAAGATGCCTGGAACCGTCTTGATGCTGAGCAGCAGAAGATCATTCAAGAAGAATCGGATATCGCCAGACTGCTCATGCGCAAACTGGCCCGTGCTGAAGAGAAGAAGCAGATTGCTGACATGCGTGCCAAGGGTATCCAGATCGACGAGCCTGATCTGGCACCATTTAAAGCCATGATGGAGCCTGCTTACGCCAAGATTAAAAAGAATGTAGGTGAAGAAAACTTTGACAAGTGGCTGCAAATGACTGACGAGCTCCGTTAAGAAAAATCGCTGTATATTGAAACACCGGCTCCGTCTCAGAGCAATGGGCGGAGCCACTTTTATAGTTTTATGAGGTGAGTTTACGATGTTGACTCTGTCTATTTTCTCTGTGTTGATAGCGCTTCTGCTCATCAATGTCCCAGTTGTTGTTGCCATTGGCGTGACCTCGGTTGTCTTTTTCATCGGTCTTGGTGATGCCCGGTTGCTGGCCATGCTGCCACACCGGATGTATTACGGAACCACCGGCTTTACTCTGCTTGCCATCCCATTCTTTATCCTGGCCGGAAACCTGATGAATGTCGGAGGTATAACCGACCGCATCTTCCGCTTTGCCACTACCATGGTCGGACATATCTCGGGAGGCTTGGGGCAGGTAAATATTGTCGCCAGTGTTATCTTTTCCGGTATGTCGGGATCGGCCGTTGCCGATGCCGCAGGACTCGGACAAATCGAGCACAAGGCGATGGTCGACGCTGGCTACAACCCGGCCGATTCGGCGACACTGGTCGCGGTTTCCTCCGTAATCGGCCCGGTTATCCCGCCCAGTATCCCCTTTGTTCTCTATGGGGCCATTACCAATGTTTCAGTTGCTAAGTTATTTATGGCCGGCTTTTTACCGGGCATCCTGATGAGCGGCGGCATGATGTTGACTCTGGCAATTTTAGCCAAACGGAACAACTACCCCTGTTCTGCATATAGAGCCCCCTTTGGACAACGGTGGACCGCTTTCAAAGAGGCCTTCTGGCCACTTATGGCACCGGTAATTATTATTGGTGGCATCATGACCGGTTTTTTTACCCCGACGGAAGCCTCGGTGGTTGTTTGCTTCTACGCCATGTTGCTGGGCTTTTACTATGGTGATAGTAAGTTTAGGGATCTGCCGGGAATTATCTCTACATCAATTATCCAGGCGGTGAGCCTGCTTTTTATTATAGCTGCCGCAAACTTTTGCGGCTGGCTTATTAGCCACCAGAAAATCCCGG
>JASJGU010000420.1:0-5787 GCA_033791385.1 Desulfuromusa sp. | reverse complement strand
ATAAGGTTCTGCGCGCGCTGGTTGCAATTATTTTGTTTACTGCTGCCTACATAGCTGAAGTCGTGCGTGGCGGGTTACAAGCCATGCCGAGAGGTCAATATGAAGCCGCCGACTCCCTCGGCTTAAACTACAGCAACACGATGCGCTTGGTTATTCTGCCCCAGGCCCTGAAAATTGTTATTCCACCATCAGTTGGCATCTTACTCTCAGTCTTTAAAGATACCTCCCTGGTCGTGATCATTGCCCTGTACGACGTACTGAAAACGACCATGGTTACCCTTTCCAACCCTGAATGGGCCGGTTATTCAAAAGAATCTTATATTTTTCTGGCGCTGCTCTATTTTTGTTTCTGTTACGCCATGTCAAGTTACAGCCGTAGGTTAGAAAAAGAGTTACATACCGGACATTGATCCATGTCCGCAACAAGTGAGAGTTGTTATGATTGATCCACAAACAAGTGTTAGCTCTGAAGATACAGCTAAACCCATCATTGAAATCCGCGAGATGCATAAATGGTATGGGGATTTCCACGTTCTCAGCAATATCAATCTTCAGGTACTACCGAAAGAAAAAATTGTTATCTGCGGCCCTTCAGGCTCCGGCAAATCGACGTTAATCCGTTGCATCAACCGCTTGGAAGAACATCAGCGCGGCCAGATCATTGTCAATGGGACAGAACTCTGCAACGATATTAAAAATATCGAAAAGGTGCGGGCTGAAGTTGGGATGGTTTTTCAGCACTTCAACCTATTCCCACACCTGACAATTGTAGAGAATCTCACTCTCGGGCCGATCTGGGTTCGCAAGACACCCAAGAAAGAAGCTGAAGAAGCCGCCATGATGTACCTGGAAAAGGTACAGATTGCCGAGCAGGCAAAGAAATTTCCCGGTCAACTTTCCGGTGGACAGCAACAGCGTGTCGCCATTGCCCGCAGCCTCTGCATGAATCCGCAGGTGATGTTATTTGACGAACCGACCTCTGCTCTCGACCCGGAAATGATCAAGGAAGTTCTCGATGTTATGATCGGTCTGGCAGAAGAAGGGATGACAATGCTGGTCGTCACTCACGAGATGGGTTTTGCCAAAAGTGTCGCTGATCGGGTGATGTTTATGGATGACGGTGAGATCGTTGAACAAAACAGCCCGGATGTGTTCTTTGATAACCCTCAACACGAACGCACCAAACTGTTTTTAAGTCAAATCCTCTAAAATCGCCCGTCTAAACCCGTTCTGAAAAGGGTTTAGACGGCTGCCTGCCTCAGAGCTAATGCTCAGCAAAGTACATAGTTGCACCCGGATGAAGTTCCAGTCCGGGGACACTCTTTCGCGCCACATCTACAGAAAATAAAGACAACGCTGGATGAGCAGCCGCTATGCGTTTTCGGCTCTTGTCAATGATTTCAATGATTTTATAGGCCGTTTCTTTATCGAAATCCTCCGAAACAACCAGCATGGCGCGAGTACCAAACGTAACGACTTTTTCTGGATGAGAAGGATAGGTACCTGCAGCAAGATCAATTTTCCAGAATGCCGGGTGATCATTGACCAGTTTTTCAATATCACTATCATCCATGTTCACAAGATTAGCGTTACAGTCTTTAAGCAACTGGCGCAAAGAGAAATCGGGGTGAAGGCCGATGTATAGCATTGCCTGAAAAGTGCCATAGCAGAAGGCCTTTGTATCCTGTGACTTGATCGGGGGGAGATCTGCCACGAGGCTAAAATCTTGTTTCGACCATTTTTTTGCTTGCAGGATTGTTTTGACTGCCAAATCCTGAAGCGATCCTGGATTTCCAGCATTGATCCGTTTCCCTTTCAGATCTGCCAATGAAGCAATCCCCGCGTCATTGCGAACAATCAGGGTAATGGGGATATCATACAACGGTGCAAGAGCGCGTAAATTTTCATAGCTGATATCAAAGAATTCAAAACTACCAGTCTTGTTGATTGCATCAAACAAAGGACGTGAGTCCACTAAACCAATGTCCAGTGAGCCACCTTGCAAATTGGTTAGATTATAGGCATCGTCAGAGGTCGGTACCTGTTGGCAATTAATATCATCCACCTGAGTGTTGATCATCCGACAAAGCACTCGGCCGGTAAAATAAGAAAATGAGCCAGGCTCTCCCGTACCCAAACGTACATCGAAAGCAAGTGCTGACAAAGGGCACAGGCATATACTGACAATTAAGGATAGAGGAATTATCCACATTCGCCTGGGAATCAAAATTTTCCAGATAGCCCATCTGTCTTTTTTAGTCAGCATGATGACCTCCTTTGGAAGTTTCCATTTTAACTCCTCCTCCGACTCTATATTGTCTTAAACAAGCTCCTTAATAAGTTACAATTATTATAGCAACCTTTTAGAGCTTTTCCACTTACGATGATCACTTACCGTAGCAACCGTAGATGTCTCACACTTTAACTTAAGTTTGACAGACCGAAAAAGTTGAAGTATATCAATGATAAGCTCTTTTCCGGTTAGGAAGAAGTTCATGGTATTGACTGAAAAAAAAAGGATTCTCATCGCGGATGGCGAGATTCTAAATCTGGCAACCCTGATCGGCACGTTAAAGGATGACTATCACATCGTTGCTGCTAAGGACTCTGTAGAAGTCTTCAAACAACTGAAAAAAAACCGGATTGATATGGTCCTCCTCGAAACCAAACTTCCCGTAATTGATGGTTTTGAAATCTGTCGACAGCTCAAAGCAGATAAACAGACTCAGGAAATCCCCGTTATTTTTATTACCTCTCATAATTCTGTCACTGGTGAAGAAAAAGGGTTTGAAGTCGGTGCAGTTGACTACATTACAAAACCATTCAACGCCCCTACTGTCACCGTACGCATCAAAAATCAGCTAAAGCTCAGTGCCGCGATTCTGGAACTCAAGCGCCTTAATAAACTTGCCCTTGATGCAAATCCCAACACCGGCTTACCAGGAAATAATAGTATCCTTAATGAGATCCAGCGTGTTGTCGCTGAAAAGGAAGATGTGTGTGTTGTTTATGCAGATCTGGATTATTTCAAAAGCTACAACGACACCTACGGATTTGCTCGGGGCGATGATGTCATCATTTTCACAGCAAACGTTATCAGGGATGCGTTGCGGTTTGAGGGCTGTGCTGATTCATTTCTAGGGCATATCGGTGGGGATGATTTTGTCTTCATTGCTCAGACGGAAAAATGTACCGCTATCGCGGAAGAAATTATCCGCCGGGTTGATTTAGGAATTGGAGAATTTTACAGTGCTGAAGATGTTGAAAGAGGCTATGTGGTGGCAATAAACCGCGAAGGGGAAGAAAGGCATCACCCTCTTGTCAGCCTCAGTATGGGGGCAGTTGACCTATCTCAACGAAAAAAAACAACCACGCTTGAAGTCATTGATACCTGCACCGAAATGAAAAAAACAGCCAAAGAACAGTCGGGCAGCAATCTTCTTATATGTAAGCGGCGTTAATTCTCAACAGCCTCAAATCGATTCATCTCAATATTTTTTCGTGACTTTTCCGGATCGAAAATCTGGCCATTCATAGCAATCCACACCCCTGCCGGTAGTAATTGAACGGCCGTGATGGCACTGGCGATATTGTAGATCGCATCAGTAAAACGGAATCTGGCCGGCTGCATAGATCCAGTCAGCACAATTGTTTTTCCGGTCACTCCGCGCAAAAACTTAGCCGTTTCAACCATTGTGTCTGTGCCATGGGTCATAACAATCTTTGTTACCGAACTCTCAATCACCGCGTTTTTAATCAGTTCTCGATCGGCAGCAGTTAAATCAAGACTGTCTTTGCGCAACAGCGGTGTGACTTGATAATCAATAGTCAGATTTGCGTCACGGAGCACATCGTCAATCTGTGGTTCACCGATTTCGTAGCTGCTTTTCGCATCAAAATAGACCTTATCGATGGTTCCACCCGTCGTCATTATTTCTATCTGCATGACACTTCCCTTGCCATCATTCATGCGGTTTTATAGCCAAAGCGTGCCCCGATAATAGCGCATCAACTATTTTTTTCCGTCCACTGGTGACCAGGCGCTGAATTGTGCCACGAGAAATTCCCATCTGCTCTCCAGCTTGCGATTGAGTCATGGCATCCCGGTCACAAAGCGATATCGCCTCCAGTTCATCGGCAGCAAGTTCAACCATCTGTAATTTTGCTAAAGGTGTCCCTGCAGGTTTAAACATAAGGTCAGTGGGTCGACGGGTCGGGCAACATCTTCTTGGTTTTCTGGGTCTGGGAGACATAGTATTTATCCGGTTAAAGGGCTGCTTCTATAGCAGCAACTAAACTGTCAGATACAGCCGTATGCATAGCAGGAAATTCCGCATCATCGACAAGCTCTGCGACCAGTTCTAGAGAGATACGCAGCATACGCACTTGAGTCTTATTGTCTTTACTGAAAACAACGATGAACTTAGGCAAAAGAACGGCGCGTTCGAGATTATCTGTCATAGATTGTGCTGATCTTTTCGGTTCACAAACCTGCACCATGCGCAGATCAAACCCTTTTGCCAACTCAACTCCGTGATGGCCAAAGTGATGCACCATTTCCGTCTTATCATCATTGTGAATTATAAAACCTCGCATCGCCATTGTTTTGCCAAGATTTTTAATAAAATCAACGATACTTTTATCCGTTTCGGCATGAAAAACATCTGCAGACATAAGCTTTCCTTTCGATCCTTTTGGTCATTTTAATGCCATAAGATTGTGCATATGCACATTACTATTATTGAGCAAATAAGTCAACTTAAGCCATAAAACATAACATGCAAAATCCATGGATATTTCAGCAACAAATAAATCCAAGTAGAAGTACAAGTAGAGGTATTTGGCCTTTCCTGAGAAACTGGTAACGATAAAACAGTTGTTTTTTTTCTCATTATGAAAAATAATGCAGACTTCTTTCATGAATGACTCGATCATTCTGCGACATGAAGGAACCAACACTGTTTATTCTAGAGAAAACCACCGTCAAATTTCCATGATCACCACGACAGACGGGTTACTATTTTTCTCAAGAATCTCGTAGAACTGCATTCTATTAATCATTTCAGAGGAGAGACTATGAAACGACTGTTGACCACCCTGTTAATCACCAGCATCGCTATGATGCTGGCAGTCCCGGCCATGGCTGCACAGACCATCAAGATTGGTTTCAACATCCCCATGACCGGCGACATCCCTGAAGTCGGCGAAGGCTCCAAAAACGCTGCTGAAATGTACCTTGCCGATATCAACGGCGCCGGTGGCCTTGAGGTCGGTGGCAAAAAATACATGCTCGAGTTCGTTTACATGGATAACGAGTCGAAAGCGGACTCAGCCGTCAACGCAGCACTCAAACTGATCGAGCAGGAAGAGGTCGTGGCGATTATCGGTCCGAACTCCTCCAAACAAGCCGTGCCTGGCGGCGGTACCGCTAACGAAAACCGCGTGCCAATGATCAGTCCATGGTCGACCAATCCTAATACCACACTGGACCGTCCCTGGGTTTTCCGCGCTGCCTTCCTCGACCCCTTCCAGGGTCCGGTTGTCGCTGACTTTGCGGCCAAAAAGTTCAGTGCTAAAACCGCAGCAGTGCTCTTCGACGTTGAGAACGACTATTCTGTTGGTTTAGCAGAAGTATTTAAAGCTGCATGGGAAGCCAAGGGGATCGGCCCGGTTGTCGCCTACGAATCAAATGGCACCAAAGACCAGGATTACTCCGCCCAGTTGACCACCATCATCGCCGCCAAGCCTGACTTTATCTTTGTGCCAGAAATCTACAACCAGGTCGCC
>JASJGU010000419.1:0-8305 GCA_033791385.1 Desulfuromusa sp. | reverse complement strand
TCATCAATGTCATAAATGACTAACTCGGAGGAAAAAAGATGAAAAAAATAACTTTATTGACGTTATTATCTGCGGTCTTGCTTCTGGTAATTTCTAGCCAGGCTTTTGCCTACCCGGTCACCTCGGGACAAGAGGTCTATCTGCTGCAGTCTGAAACTGGTGCTACAAACGGTGACTTCGGTGTTTTTAGTACAGCAGATGGCCTGCTTTTCAACACTTTCTGTGTTGAAGAAGGTGTTTATTTTAATCCTGGTAGCAAATACACTGCTACCATCGATGATGGCATTAAAGGCACGAAAGATGGTGGCATTATTGAGACTCTTCACGGTGGAACAAAATATCTTTATTGGAATTTTGTCCAGGGGACTTTGACTGGCTTTAGTTACGACAGCTCAAATGTATCAGCCCTGCAAAACGCTTTTTGGCTGCTCCAAGGTGATTTGGTGGATAGCACAAACAGTTTTTACACCCTTGCAATTGCCCATGCAGCCGAAGGTGCTGCATATGATGTTAAAGTGATGAATCTTTGGGATGGTACGGCTGCCAAGCAATCTCAGTTGATTGCCAACGCCCCCGTACCCGAACCAGCAACCATGGTTCTCTTAGGCTCCGGTCTTATCGGCTTGGCTCTTTACAGAAGAAGAATGAAAAAATAAACCTTCTGAAAAAAATTCAACAAAAAGGCAGAGCCATTCAAGTGGACCTGCCTTTTTTGTTAGCCTTGTCGTGGCTGCGGACACAAAAAAGCCACCTGTAATTGTTTCTTTACCGGTGGCTTTAAACTTTAGAAATTATACCTGACAGCAAATCAGGCAATCGGCAACGGTGCTTCGGTAAAACTCTTGATAAAGGCTTCCAGCTTACTTAATTGCTCAGGGTTCAATTCTTTGAAGATGATACTTCCACGGCGTACCGGGACCAGATTGTCGCGTAGGCGGTAGTCGGAAATCGCGTTAATGGGGATATCATCGACAACTAACTTATAGTCATGATAAAGGCTGATCTTCTTTATTTCCGCACGCTTCAGCTTCTGCCCAAGATAACGGAAAGACAGTCCACCTTCGCTGATATCCATAATGTGATAGGGGAGTGATTCCGGTCCTTGATTAATCAGAACCAGGGCTCGATCCATCGCGGCAAAGCGTTGATGGGCTCTAACTGGGCTGTACTTAATTCGACTTTCCATTTTGGATGCTCCTTTTAGTGCGAGCCAGAAGTTTCCCTCAACAACAATCAAATTGCAATACAATCTGATAAGAATATTATCCTTAATGAGCGCATTATCTCATAACTTATGAGCTTTTGCAAATATTATACCTTTAAAGTGGTTTTGCCGGAAGTCTCTTTTCTTGTTTTTCTACTTTGTTTCTAACCATTTGAAATAAAGGTTTTTATTCCAGCGAAATAAAATAATTTATCTTAACTTTGGAGAAAATTTATTTTAAATTGACGCATAATTGATTGGTTATTTTGTGAGTGTCGAATTTCTTTACAGGTTGGCATTAATGCAATGTTTACATGGTAAACAAAGATATATTCTGACTTTTCTGGCTCTGCTCGGAGCTCTCTTCTTGTTTGTTGGTGGCCCCGGTCCCGATTCGTTACGCAGCTTCCGCTATGTTTGGGGTGTGGGGCATCTGTTTTGTTTTGCCCTCTGGGCTTATCTTTATGTGACCTGGCGCTCAGATCAGCCATTTAAACGGCATTTATTTGAGGTTGTTCTCCTGGCTTTTTTGTTTGGTGGGCTGACCGAGTTGATCCAATCAGGAATTGGGCGTGAGGCAACTTGGCAGGATTTGGGGAATGATCTTGTCGGTGCTTTGCTGGGGGTGGTTTTTTTTGCTGAATCGAGAAAAACTGTTTGCAACTGGCAATTAAAATTACTGCAAGCTCCCGTTTTGTTTATGGCCTTGTGGAGCCTGCTTCCGGTTGGCAAGGTTATGATTGATGATGTTACGGCCTGGCGGCAGTTTCCGCTTCTGTCAGGGTTTGAGATGGCATTGGAAGAGACCCGTTGGGGGGGAAGTGCAAGGCGTGATATCAACCATGATGTACATTTTGCCGGAAGTTCGTCACTGCGGATCAGGTTAACGACACAGAGGTATTCAGGTGTCGGTCTTAAAGATTTCCCGCAGAATTGGACCGATTATCGTTCTGTAAGTTTGCAGGTGTTCAACCCTGATCAAGATCCTTTGCAGCTTCATTTTAGAATCCATGATCAACTCCACCGCAAATACAGCAACGCTTATGGGGATCGTTTTAATACCAGTTTTATGATCAAGAAGGGTTGGAACCAGTTACAGGTATCTTTAGCCGAGGTTGCACAGGCGCCTAAAAATCGCACGTTGGATTTGACCAGGATTGCTGGCATGGGGGTGTTTGTCGGGAAACTTGATAGATCCCGGATGATCTATCTTGATGATGTAAAGCTATTGCCTTAATTCCCTAATTTTTTACGAGCCGCCCCATTTACATCGATCGCATAGAGCATTCCATGTCCAAATCTGTGGCAGGGTGTTTTTAAGTGTTCTGTCAAAATCATGTCTTTTTCTTTATCCCAATTTTTGATCAACCATGTTTGGTTGGCCCCTTCCGCAATAAACTAAATAATTTCAATATGTTATGGGGAGTTGAGTTCTTTTGGCATAGTTCTCGCCTATGAACATCTCCGGGTATGAATAATAACCACCGGAGGCGTGGATGCGACATCCAATTCAGATTGTAAAAATTGTCGGCTTTTTGCTGTTTTTGTTACTGTTTTTTATGAGCGTGACAATGACTGTTCAAGCTGCTGAACCGATCACCCTGCTGGACATACAGAAACAGAAAACTACCAGCTATACGCGGATTATTTTCACATTTTCGGCTTTACCTAAGTTTATTGTGGAAGATTCCGGGCAACGGGTGGATCTGCTCTTAAGCAATGTTCAACTGTCTCCCGAGTTGCACACCCTTCCGGAAGACGAGAAGGTGGTTAAAGTTCTGCTGGAGGAGCAGGGGCAGGAGTTGCTGGTATCGGTTCTGCTGCGTCGCCTTCCCAAACAAGTCATCACCGAAACACAGCAAAGCCCAGCTCGACTGATCATGGATGTTTACTGGGATGCCGGTGAGGGTGTCCGCCCAGCTGTGGCTTTCAATATTTCTGATATGCCGCCGCGTAAAGCTGGGAGGAGAGCTGCCCGGTTGCAACTGGAATCACCCTGGACAGACCGCTGGGATAAGTTCTTTCGCGACTACCGGACTTATTGGAAATTAGAGCTTCCCGTCAATTTTACCCTGCCGCAGCTACCCGCTCTAATCATGGATGAGCAGAGCCCACTCTGGGCGTTGCAACAACATGCGGACAACCACATGTTGCTCAGCTTAATCCAGACAGCATCCGGGTTGAGTCATCTAAATCCACAGCAGCGTTACCTGCGCGATTTGCTGCTGGCTGAAGCCCAACTGCGGACCGATGCTATAGAGGCGGGTATCGCCCGACTCGATGTCTTACGGAGGCAAGAGGGAGCAGAACAGGCTCGTGTCGAATATTTGACAGCTTATGGTCAAGCCCTTGAGGGTCAACCTTTAGTGGCTCAGCTGACGCTACAGCAACTGTTGCCGGAACTTTCTGAGGACCATCCATTGCTGCCGCTCACTCATTTTCTATTTGCCGAAACCGCTTTGGCTAGCGGGCAGGATCGAGTCGCACTTGAGCATCTGCAAAGGACTGATCTGAATTGGCCGGATAGCTTGCTGGTGCCATTGGAAATGCGGATTGCCGATGCCCAGGCCGGTCTTGGTGAACTGGGTGAGGCACTTGTTGTCTATCAAGATTTGGTCGAAGAACCTGGCCTGTTTGATTATTACCGTTTCTCCCTTAACCGAGCCGCATTCAGCGCATTCAAGAGCAAGAATTATGAGCTTGCCAGCAGCCTCTATCGTAAATTTGTGGAGCGATTAAATGAAGAACCAGGCGATGATCTACTGCTGTTTGCTGCCGGATCGTCCGCCTACGAAGCCGGTGATATGGGTTGGGGGATGATCGGTCTGCAACGGGCAGTTTTGGATCGTCACAATACCGAAGGCGGGGATCGTGCGGAACTTCGATTGATTGATCACAAGCTAATCAGCGGTGGCGAATTGTGGTTAGCGCAGATGGTGACTGAGTATGCAAGCCTTGGAGTAAGCTCGCAGTTTCGTTCGGTTCGTGAAGAAAGTCAATTTAAGCAGGCTCTAGCCCTTTATCTATTGGGGGAACATCGAAAAAGTGTCGATGAATTGATGCGTTTTCGACGTGAATTTGGCAGTGCTGAACTCATCAGGGAGGTTAATCAGCTGATTCTGGAGCAGTTGCCAAAAGTTGTGCGTCAACTAATTGAAGAGAAAAATGATTTACAGGCGGTTGTCCTGGCTGAGCAGAATCGTGAATTATTGCTCCGGAGTGGGTTTAATAAAGAGTTTCTCCGTGACCTGGCAACTGCTTTTGATCGACTTGGGCTCTATGAAAGGGCTGGGCGGGTTTTGCTTTACCTGTTTGATCGCACTGCTGGAAATCCGCAGCAGCAGTTTATCTACCTCCCGATTGCCCAATCTTATTTAAAGCGTAAGGAGTATCAACAGGCCGGTGAGTATGCCAGTCGCTACCTGGAAGAGTTTCCTCGGGGTGAAGATGGCGGCGCGCTGTTTGGCATTTTGCTGGACGCATTCGAGCGTGAAGAGCTTCAGGATGAACTGATTTCCTGGTTAAACCGAGAAAATCGACCCAGTAGTCCTGAGTTGGAAATCCGTGCGGCGTACATATACTGGCAAATGGGAGAGCTGCAGGCAGTGATTAAAAGCCTGGAAAGTGTTTACCTCGTCGGGGCGTCTCTACAAGTCAAAGAAATGGCACTGCTGGGTGAAGCTTACTATCAATTAGAAAAAAATGGTGCCGCTGAAAAAAAATATCGGCAGCTCTATGAAGATCCTGACTTTGGGGCTCAAGCCCGCTACCGGACAGCACAAATCCTGCTCCGGCAAGAGCAGCGACAGGCGGCACTTAAGCTTTTGCAGCAGATAGTCGAAACAGATGGAGATAGTTCCTGGGGAAAGTTGGCTCAGGACTTGCTCATTCAAGAAAAACGTTGAGATTTTAACTCTAGAGTCCGAAATCGGGCAGGAGTAAGACATGGCAGATATCAGAATTGCGGATCGAACTATTGCAGCATTGCAGAAAAGTCTCGATTTGCGTGCGCAGAAGCAACAGGTGATTGCTGGAAATATTGCCAATGCTGAAACACCTGGTTATTCAGCCCGCAAACTTAATTTTGAAGATAACTTACGGCAGGCTATTAGCCGCCCAGAGATGGCTGGACGAAAAACCAATGCCAAACATTTCCCCATTGGCTCAAGCGGCATATCCAGCGTCCAGGGCAATATTACTAAAGAGATTAATTCAAATCCTTTAGGGGATGGCAACAGTGTTTCAATTGATGACGAAATGTTTGATCTGGCAGAAAACCAGCTGCTTTATGAAGCTGGCAGCCAGATTTTGAAGAAGAAATTCTCGATGTTGAAATTTGCAGCGAGTAACGGTAGTTAGGAGGTCTTATGGATATTTTTACGACAATGAAAATCAGCGCTTCAGCACTGAAAGCGCAGCGGATTAGGATGAACGCCATCAGCTCCAACTTGGCCAATATCGAAACCACGCGGACTCCAGATGGTGGTCCTTACCGGAAACGGGAAGTGGTTTTTCAAAGCAGCCAGCAGGGATTTGCCGCTACTCTCGATACCCAGATGCGCGATGCAGTGCAGGGAGTCAAAGTGTCCCAGATTCAAGCCAGTAGTCAGCCACCCCGGATGGTTTATGACCCGTCTCACCCCGATGCTGATGAGCAGGGCCAAGTGGCGATGCCGAATATCAGCCTGATAGAAGAAACGGCCGATATGATGTCTGCATCACGGGCATACGAGGCGAACATCACAGTCGTTAAGTCAGCGAAACGAATGGCGTTAAAAGCGCTGTCGATAGGACAATAAATGATGAGAAGTGTTTCTGATATTACCATGAATGCCCATCTTAAAGGGCTGTCCCAGCCGCAAACTGCCCCGGTGCAAAAGATGGGCAACAAGTTTGGAGAGATGTTGAAAACATCTATGGCTGAAGTTAATCAGGCCCAGATCAGCGCCGATCGTGCCGCCGAACAGATTGCTGCTGGTGAAACCAAAAACCTGCATGGGGCAATGATCAAGCTGGAAGAGGCCGATATCTCTTTACGGCTGATGGTTCAGGTGCGCAACAAAGCAGTCGAAGCCTATCAGGAAATTATGCGCATGCAAGTCTGAATGGCGTCGCAAAAATTCCGACCTACGGTGTTGTCGCGTTTTTTCAGGATCTTGACATACTTATGTATGTCTTCGACCTTGAAAAGTCACTCCGCCTTGTAGAACGAAAATTTTGCTTAACCATTTTTCA
Source organism: Desulfuromusa sp. (assembly GCA_033791385.1). Taxonomy (GTDB): domain Bacteria; phylum Desulfobacterota; class Desulfuromonadia; order Desulfuromonadales; family Geopsychrobacteraceae; genus Desulfuromusa. Next base: position 1,866 of record JASJGU010000419.1, on the reverse strand, counting down.
AGCGAAATAAATTGAAGATTAACGCAATCGATCCCGGAGGAAAAATTCGATGGCTGAAGAAGCAAAAGAAGCTATTGCTGAAAAGAAGAATATGCTGGATGTGATCACACAATGGTCGCTGGCGCGTAAACTGAGTCTGCTCGGGGCTACAGCAGTGAGTATTCTCCTGTTTAGCTTGATTATTATGCAGTCTCAGGTGGCCGATTACAGTTTGTTGTTTGCCAACCTGCCGAGTCGGGATGCGGCATCGGTGGTTGAATGGCTGAAAGGACAAAAGATCCCTTACCGTTTGGAAGATGCAGGACGGGATATTCTGGTTCCTGCCGATAAGGTCTATGAAGCACGCATTGAGCTGGCCGGGTCCGGATTGTCTGAAGGTGGGGTTGGTTTTGAGATTTTCGACAAGCAGAGCTTCGGCATGACTGATTTTGCCCAGAAGGTTAATTATCGGCGTGCCCTTCAGGGCGAGTTGATGCGTACCATCACCTCCTTGGCACCAGTTGAATCAGCACGTATCCACCTGGCATTGCCGGAGAAAAGGCTGTTCCGGGAACAGCAGCAACAGGCGACCGCATCGGTGATCATTAAACTTACTTCGGGCCGTTCGCTTAAAGAATCGCAACTGCAGGGGATTGTTCATCTGGTTGCCGGCAGTGTTGAAGGGTTGGATTCGGAAAATGTGACGGTGGTTGATTCCAGCGGTAAAGTTTTATCCAAGAGCAATGCAGACGAAATGGCCGGGCCGATGACTCCAGGCATGTTGAATTATCAACAAACCATGGAGCGGCGTTTGGAGATTCGTGCTCAATCATTGCTGGATCGTGCTCTCGGGGCAGGCAACTCTCTGGTTCGGGTTAATGCTGAGGTTGATTTTGATCAACGCGAAAAAGTTGAGGAAGCGCTCGACCCTAAAGGTGCGGTTATCGTCAGTGAACAGACCAGTACTGAAGAAGGGGGCACTGAATCTTCGGGTGGGGTTCCCGGAGTTGTTTCCAACCTGCAAGATGGCGCTACCGACACAACAACGGGAAGCACTTCGTACAACACTCCGTCCAGCCGTTCTGATGAAACAGTCAATTATGAACTGAGCAAAGTGGTCAGCAAGATTGTTCAATCTGTTGGTACATTGAAGACTCTGTCGGTTTCAGTTTTGGTTGCGGATCGGGTGACTCCTGGGGTTGAAGGTGCAGGTCCAACCAGCACGCCGCGAACTGCTGAAGAAATTACGGAAATTCAACAAATGGTGCGTTCTGCACTCGGTATCAACGATACTCGTGGTGATTTAATTTCGGTTGTTTCCATGCCGTTTGAAAGTGGCTTCAGCGATGAAGTGATGCCACAACCATCAATGATCGACAAGGTTTACCCCTTTATGCCGGTCATCAAGTACGGTCTGTTGTCGATTGCTTCTTTGCTGGCGTACCTGCTGTTTCTCAAGCCGTTGATGCGTACCTTGCGTGGGGCTTCTGACCAGACTCAACCGATGAAAACTGTTGAAGAGTTGGAAGCTGAGATGCGCGGTGACAACGCAACGCCACTACTAGGGGGCCCAGGTGATCCGCTAGCTCAGCTTCGTCAGGAAGTATTGGGTGGAGACATGATGCCGGTGCAAGTGGTCAAAAACTGGTTGCGCGAAGTACCAGCTGAATCTTAAAGGCAGCAAAACAGGGTTGAAGGTCTTTAGACTGAAGGGTTAATGACCAAAGAATCCAAACTCCTTCAACCTGAAAGCCTTCAGTTTAAACAGCTTTAAATTTGGAGAATCTGTGAAAAAAGCAAAACATCTGTCGGGAGCAAAAAAAGCGGCTCTATTACTTCTTTGCCTCGGTGAAGAAGCGACGGCAAAAATATTTGAGACTCTGGACG
>JASJGU010000418.1:0-3528 GCA_033791385.1 Desulfuromusa sp. | reverse complement strand
GAGTGGTTGGCAGAAAAATTGCTCCGAATAGATAAAAAAAGGCAGCAACAAGCTGAATCGTGGTTTAACCGTTACGGGAGTTGGTCTCTGCTACTGGCATGGCTACCGATTGTCGGAGATCCGCTCTGTCTGGTCAGCGGGATGCTTAAAACACCGCTTATGCGCTTTTTCCTGCTGGTAACGACCGGCAAAGGATTACGCTATTCATTCCTGACTCTGTTAACCCTGCAGGGTGCAGAAATACTCAGTTAACCATCTAATTTATTTCGCGAGACCATCATGCTTTACACACTAGTATTTGCCGCCTTTTTTTGAAGTGAAAGCCGCTATTCCGGTTAAGGCTGCGAGTCATCCCTGAATGAAGTAATCGCCCCGTACATCCATTAAAGCCTCCCCCATGAACATTGCCAAAAGGTAATCTTTCCGTCATTTTGACGTCATTTTATCCCACTATAGTTCGTCCTCAATATCCACCTTTCTGACAAAAATATTAATTTGAAGGAATTTCTATGAAATCCTCTCGGTTTCAGTTGGTTCTCGGCGTTTATGTTTTTTGGATCCTGCTGTTTTTTTTGACGCGACTTGTTTTACTCTTTGTCAGCTGGGGCAATATCTCTCCAACAACCTTCAATCTTTTGGAGATATTTACGTCGGGACTACTCTTTGATAGTGGCTTCTTCGTCTATGCAATGATTCCCTCGATTATTTACACCTGCTTTATGCCCCAGCGAATCTGGAGTCATCGCTGGCATGGGTATTGGCTCAAAGGAATACTTTTTTCTACAGTTTACGCAGCCTGTTTTATTGCTGTTGCTGAATATTTTTTCTGGGAGGAGTTCAGTGTCCGGTTTAATTTTATTTCTATCGACTATCTGATTTATCGACGTGAAGTGACCGACAATATTATTCAATCTTATCCCGTGATATGGATTTTTTCCGGGATGTTTTTTGTTGCTCTTCTCCTTTACCAACCACTGGCGGCTCTCATCCAAAGATCATTGTTGAGTAAAGAGTCGTTTTCCAGGCGCTGTCTGGTTGCCACAGCTCTTTTGCTTTTACCGGTCACGGTATTCTTCACCCTGACCCAGGACCTGCGCAATATTTCCAAGAACACCTACGTTAAAGAGCTTGCCAGCAACGGCCCCTATCAGTTTGTTGCCGCATTCAGAAACAACGAACTGGATTTTCAACAATTTTATGCCTCACTTTCCGAAGATCAGGCTGACAGCTTAATCCGGAAAGAACTTGCCGAACCCAACAGTCACTTCATCAGTCAAACCCCCTTCGACATCCGCCGTAAAATTACCCACTCCGGCCCTGAAAACCGAGCCAATATCATTCTGATCACGGTTGAAAGTCTCAGCTCAGATTTTCTTGGCTATTTTGGCAACAAAAAACAGTTAACTCCCAATCTTGATGCGCTGGTAGAAAAGAGTTTATTTTTTGATAATTTCTACGCCACTGGAACCCGTACCACGCGCGGGTTAGAAGCAATCACCCTGTCAATTCCCCCAACCCCCGGGCGCTCAATCGTCAAACGCATCGGTCGGGAAACCGATCTTTGGTCGCTCGGGAATGTTCTTAATACAAAGGGCTATAACTCCTATTTTCTCTATGGCGGGCGGGGTTACTTTGAAAATATGAACGCCTTTTTTTCCGGCAATGGCTATCGCATTGTCGATCAATCAAACATCCCAGATGGTGAGATTCATTTTACCAATGCCTGGGGAATGGCCGACGAAGACCTTTACCAGAAAACCATTCATGTTGCTGATGAGGAAAGTCAGCAGCAGAACCCCTTTTTCCTCCACCTGATGACCACATCAAATCACCGCCCCTACACCTATCCTGAGGGACGTATCGATATTCCGTCCGGCAAAGGCCGAGAGGGCGCGGTTAAGTACACCGACTATGCCATTGGTAAATTTATCCTGCAGGCCTCTGAAAAGCCGTGGTTTGATAATACTATCTTTATTATTCTTGCCGACCATCAAGCCGGAAGTGCAGGAAAACAAGCCCTGCCAATTGAGCGCTATCATATCCCACTCTGGATTTATGCTCCGGGGCAGGTACAACCTGAAATCATCAACAGCCTTTCCAGCCAGATTGATCTTGCTCCGACATTGCTGGGCTTACTGAATATGAGTTATCGGTCTTGCTTTTTTGGCCGGGATATCCTTCAGTCTTCCCCCGATCGGGCCCTGATCGCCAATTACCAGAATCTTGGCCTGTACGACGGACAGCAACTGGCCATTCTTCAGCCCCAATCAAAAACAACCCTACAGACAGGCCTTAATAACGGTCAGATATCAGAGCGTTCGGTCACCGCCGATAACCCCTTTATGCAGCGGAATATCAGTTACTACCAGGGGGCAGCATATGTTTACAAAAATCACATCGATAGTTGGAGCAATAGAGATAGTGCTCCGACATACACAGTGGAACTTGGTCCTTAAGTCAATTTTCAGGAAAATAATCATCAATGAACATACAAATTTCCAGAGTAAAATTAATCATTCTGACAGCATTATTTTTAGTTTTTGCCGCTAACTATAGGTTTTTTATCAGCGTCAAAAATATCTACCCGCTATCAGCTGCTAACTTTCCCTTTTTGATCTCTGTGGCCCTGGTCTTCTGCTGTTTTCTGATTGTATTTTTCAGCCTTTTTAATACGCGATTGACACTCAAACCAATACTTATATTCTCCGTTTTGACCGCTGCTTTTATCAGCTATTTTGCCAATTCCTATAGTGTCATCATTGATGATACGATGATTCAGAATGTGCTTGAAACAAATGCCAGTGAATCTCTGGATCTTTTCAATGCTAAACTGTTTCTCTACATATTTTTGTTAGGAGTATTACCGGCCTGGTTCATTTACAAAGTTAAATTTCCCATTCAAACATTCAAGCGGAGTATTATTTCAACGACGACAACTATTTTCATCTCGCTGCTCGTTATCATTATTGCGCTACTCTCTTTCAGTAAATTCTACACTTCATTTTTTAGAGAACATAAGCCACTACGTTATTACACCAACCCAACTTACGCTTTCTATTCAGCTGGTAAATATATCGGGAATAAATTTGATAGCCAAGAAACGCAGTTGAAAGCCATCGGACTTGATGCAAAAAAAGCTGAGAATAGCACCGGGAGAAAACTTGCAATTGTTGTCGTTGGAGAAGCTGCGCGCGCTGACAGGTTCTCTCTGAATGGCTATAAAAGAGTAACCAATCCCCTTTTACAGGGTGAAGATATTATTAACTTTTCAAATATGTATTCATGTGGAACAACGACTGCCATTTCAGTTCCCTGTATGTTTTCCTATTTAGAACGTAAGAACTACAGTGACAAAAAAGCCAAATCGACAGAAAACATCCTTGATGTTTTGAAAAGAGCTGGAGTGGCAGTATTGTGGCGGGATAATAACTCCAGCTCAAAGAGTGTTGCAGACCGCGTTCTTTACGAAGATTATCGAAGACCTGCGAGCAATACTATGTGTGATGGTGAATGTCGTGATGAGGGGAT
>JASJGU010000417.1:0-3573 GCA_033791385.1 Desulfuromusa sp. | reverse complement strand
GCAGCTCCTGCACTGACCAGAATGTTGTTGGCTACAAAGCAGGCGAATGCAAATGATTCCCAGCAACCCAGCAACCCAGCAACCCAGCAACCCAGCAACCGAGCTAACAGGGAGACAAGGAATAAAAACTCAATTCCAGACTTCCATTGCGACCGAAAACAATCATCTTGATCCCGGGCAAATACATTTTCATACGTGCTCTTCTGCAGTGCTTTCTTCCATCATTGACCGGACATGCTCGGCAAAGCCGAGCCCGGCCTCGTTATAAAAATTGAAAACAGCATGAACCCCGGACTCCGTCAACTCCTCGAGTTGATCATCGAAATGCGCAATAGCAGCAATTTTCCCTAGATAGCCGACCTCAATCAGATGCTTAGCTGCCGCAAGATTGGCCTGATGTTGCGACATGGTAAGCAGAACCGCTTGCGAAACGACTTTACGACGTTGGATTCTGGGCCAAAAATCTGGATCAGTGGGATCGCCAAACACAACGTTCCGACCTGCTTCACAGTGCATTTTTACCTTGTCAGTATTAAAATCGAAACCAAGGACAGTGTTGCCGTATTTTTCATGCATAAAATCATAAGCTAACGTCCCAAGCCGACCCATGCCGAAAATGCCGATGGTCGCTTCGCCCAGATCGATTGGTTGGTCATCTGCGTGAAGGGATTTTGTTTCGAATCTGCACAGTCGCTCCCGGTAGCGAACATAAAGGGCATCGGCAGCAGTATTGAGCGGTGATGCGATAATAAAGGTGACCGAAAGGGCCAGGGCGATAATCACCAGCCACTCCGGTCCGATCCAGCCCTGTGAGGAGCCGACCATTGCGACGATCAGGCCAAATTCACTGTAATTGGCCAAGCTCAAAGAGCCGAGCAGGGATGACCGGGCTCGCAGTTTGAAACGGGTCAGGAGCAGGTAGAAAAGAATCACCTTAAAGGGGACCAGTGCCACCAGCAAGGCCGCCACACTTGCGGCTGCTATGTTCGGCACATCGGAGAGCCCAACGGTCAGGAAAAATCCGACCAGCAACAGGTCCTTGAAGCCCAGCAGGGTTTTAGCCAGTTCCGAGCTTTTGGCATGACCGGCCAGCAGGATCCCTAGAATTAGCGCCCCCAAGTCGGCCTTGAGGCCGATCAGTTCAAAGCCGCCGGCACCGACCACCAAGGCCGCAAAAAGACCGAAGAGCAGCAGCAGTTCACCGTGGCCGCTACGATCCATCAGTCGATACAGCAGTGGCTTGCCGGCCCAGAGCACAACCGGTACTAGGAGCGCCCATAAAGACGGCAGATTGCCGAGGGAGAAGGTCAGGAAAAGCACGGCAAAGACATCCTGTATGATCAGAATGCCGATGGAAACCCGACCGTGCATCGCTGCCATCTCGCCCTTCTCTTCAAGGATTTTAACCGCGAAGACGGTACTGGAAAAGCTCAACGCAAAGGCGACCAGGAGCGCTGTGGACAGCGTTAGATCGACAAAGAACGGCAGACCGATCAATCCGAGGGTAAAAACCACGACCCCGAAAAAACCTACCGTGATCGCCATATGCAGAGAGGCTCCGGCCCAGACTTCGGGACGGGCCAGGCTTTTCAAGTTAAGCTTCAGGCCGATGGAAAAGAGTAGCAGCGTGACACCGAGATCGGCGAAGGTCTGCAGGGTCTCGCCAGCTTCGAAGCCTAGCCCGTTAAGAGCAAATCCCGCCGCAAGAAAACCGACCAGCGGGGGTAGCCCGACCTGGCGGGCCAGGAACCCGAGAACGAATGCGACAGAGATAAAAACGGGATCCATAAATCAGCTTTCTACAATGTCCCAAAAAGCACAGGCTCAAGGGGACGTTACGGCTTTAACGCGCGCCACCATGCCTATCAGATATCAGGCTTTTCCACTCACGCTTTTTAAGCTGTTATTTTGTCAAATCATACAGAGAACTTCCAGTAAAAAGCGTCTGATATAGAGGCTTGATGTCTTGTACCGGTATTGTCAACTTAATGTCCTTCCCTTCAGTATAGAGTAATGAATAATAAAATCACAATTTACAAAGGCCATCGTTTTCCAAAGTTCGTTATCAGTCACGCTGTATGGCTCTACCACTGGCTATAGCAAACGGGAAGAGTTTCTCGCAGGCTGGGGCGTGGAAGTCAGCTACGAATCTATCCGGAAGTGGTGGCTTAAATCTCCATCCACTAACGCTAAAAAGCTGCGTAAGTCTGCTGGTCTGGCTGGTGACATCTGGCATTTGGATGAGGTTTTTATTAAAATACGTGGTGAATCGCACTCGCCTTTGGTGAACAGTCGATTCCTGCACCGTATTCGTTAAGTTGACAATACCGGAAGAACTCTTAGCCTAAAGCCAGCCAAAAACCCACCCCTATCATCAGGGTTCCAGCAATTCGGTTGATAAGTTTGACATTCCCCTGTTTCAACAGCAAACGGTTCAGCGTTCGCCCGCCACCGGCATAGAGAATAAGGCTAAGAAATTCTATAAAGAGAATAATTGCTAGCAGGAAACTCAATTGGGGTGTTAGGGGTTGTTGGTAGTCAACAAATGGTGGTAGCAGTGCAATGAAGAAGGCCCATCCCTTTGGATTGGCTATAGCTGTCACAAATCCCTGCATAGCAAGTTGCTGCCCTGAAATCGATTCATTTTTCCCTGTTGCCTCAGGGCTTATAGCCATAGCTCCTTTAGATATCCACATCTGGAATCCCACAAAGCCCAGATAAAGCCCTCCCACGGTTTTGAGAAGCAGGAATATAGCAGGGTAGCGAAGTGTGACAGTAGCAACACCAACAACCGAAGATGCAGCGACTAGACCAACACCCAGCAACTCCCCACACATCATCCAGAATGTTCGTCGAAAACCGATAGTCATCCCAAGTGACATTGATAGGGTCATACACAATCCCGGAGTGAGTGAGACAACCAGGAAGGTAGGAATAAAAACAGTTAGAATTGTCATGTTCATAATAGTTTCAAGGGCCAAGGGTGTAGATGGGGATATCGTTGGCCATAGTGCCACACCAATTCGAGGCAGTGGTAGATATTAATGGTGAGATTCGGTCAAAAATATCCGACAAAGCTGAAACTTTCACGACTTAATATTTGTGAACGGTGAAAATCGCTCGAACGAGCGGATGGTGAAATTTCAAATATAACTAGTTATTCTAACCTTCAAAGGTGTTTCTTTGATTTATAGCAGACACAAAAAACCTGATTTAATTATCGAAGTTTTTGCTTCTTCCGTCGACTCAAAAACAGCCCTAGAGCTTGTTTGAGACGGAATTTTTTAAGACCTTTGCTGCGGGTCCGCTCGCGACTGATTGTGGATTTATGGTGGCTAAAAAAGATGGAGATTTCAGCAGGTGTACGTTCTGCTGATTTTAAAGTAGAAATCTGGTACCATTCTTCTTAAGTGAGCCTGCTCTCCAGCCAAAGTGTTAAAGCGCACTTACGAGTTGGATTCAGGAGAGATGTTACAATAATGGAGTCAATATTTAGCTTTGGCTTGTAATGTGAGCAGAGATTTAAGAAAGGAAATCGCAATGACAGATTTGTCGACAACATTTATGGGGCTG
>JASJGU010000416.1:0-3823 GCA_033791385.1 Desulfuromusa sp. | reverse complement strand
GGAAGTGCCTATATTCATCTAGCCTGGCTGGGATTGACCAACTTCAGCATCTGGATCGCTCTCGTTATTGCGGCGGTCTGGATGATTGCATTGATGCGTTGGGGGTAAGCTGAACTCTGTTTGAGTTCTACGTTGCACGGTACTATGACCTTCGTACTGGCGACGGAATCCGGGACACCGGACAATTGAAAGAAGGTCGGAAGAAGGAGAACTGCTGATGACGAATGCAATTCACAAGGAGCAATGGAGCTTGCGGCTCGTGATTGGTCTTGCGACGGTGTTGTTGATGTTTTTCACAACAACAGCCGGTGCAGACATGACTGCGGCCAAGAAGTGGATCGACAATGAGTTTCAGCCCTCGACTTTGACCAAGGCTGAGCAGCAAAAAGAGATGGAGTGGTTTATTAAAGCTGCCAAGCCTTTTAAGGGAATGAAAATCAAGGTTGTTTCCGAAACCATCCCGACCCATGAATATGAGGCCAAAGTTCTGACCAAAGCCTTCAAAGAAATCACCGGGATTGATGTCACCCATGATCTGATCCAGGAAGGTGATGTTATTGAGAAGTTGCAGATCCAGATGCAGTCCGGCGAAAACGTCTTTGATGGTTATATCAATGACTCTGACTTGATCGGGACCCACTATCGTTACGGGCATGTTGTCAATCTGACCGACTGGATGGCTGGGGAAGGAAAAGACGTAACCCTGCCGACTCTCGATATTGATGATTTTATGGGTAAATCGTTTACGACTGGTCCAGATGGAAAACTTTATCAACTCCCTGACCAGCAGTTCGCCAACCTCTACTGGTTCCGTTATGACTGGTTCAATCGTGCCGATTTAAAAAAGCAGTTCAAGAAGATTTACGGTTACGAATTGGGCGTTCCGGTGAACTGGTCTGCCTATGAAGATATTGCTGAATTCTTTAGTGAGCATGTTCGTGAAATTGATGGCAAAGCAATTTATGGACACATGGATTACGGTAAAAAAGCCCCCGATCTCGGCTGGCGTTTTACCGACGCCTGGTTGTCAATGGCCGGGGCAGGCGATAAAGGTTTACCGAACGGCAAGCCGGTTGACGAGTGGGGTATCCGTGTAGAAGGTTGCAATCCGGCCGGTTCCAGTGTCAGTCGCGGTGGTGCCACCAACGGTCCGGCTGCAAAATATGCGCTGCGTAAGTATATGGACTGGTTGCGCAAGTATGCTCCTCCCGGCGCTCTCGGCATGGACTTCTATCAATCTCTGCCGAGCCTGGCAAAAGGCAACGTAGCTCAGCAGATTTTCTGGTACACCGCGTTCACCGCATCGATGGTCGAAAAAGGCACCCCGGTGGTCAATGACGACGGTACCCCGAAGTGGCGTATGGCTCCGTCACCCCACGGTCCTTACTGGGAAGAAGGGATGAAGCTTGGTTATCAGGATGCTGGCTCTTGGACACTGTTCAAAAGCACCCCGGTTGACCGCCGCAAAGCCGCTTGGCTGTTCGCACAGTTCTGCGTTTCCAAGTCGGTCTCCCTGAAGAAAACTCACGTCGGCCTGACCCCAATCCGTGACAGCGACATTCGCCACGAATCATTCACCAAGCGAGCCTCAGAACTTGGCGGTCTGGTCGAATTCTACCGCAGTCCGGCTCGGGTCGCCTGGACCCCGACCGGCACCAACGTGCCTGACTATCCGAAGCTGGCGCAGCTCTGGTGGCAGAATATCGGGGAAGCGGTCGCCGGTGAAGTTACTGTCGATAAGGCGATGGACAATCTGGCCAAAGAGCAGGACAAAATTCTGATTCGTATTGCCCGCAGCAAATCCCAGGACAAATGTGGGCCGAAGATGAACGAAGAGCGGGACGAAGCTTATTGGCTGAACAAACCAGGTGCGCCGAAAGCGAAACTGGCCAACGAAAAGCCGCAGGGCGAAACGGTCAACTATGATGATCTGATCAAGGCTTGGAGAGCAGGAAAAGTCAAGTAAGAGAACTAACAGTTATAAGCCCGGCTGAGATTAAGGGCACGAGCAGCAACAAAGCAAGGGGGCCAGGGTTCTCAGCCCTGGCCCTCGACTTATGTCCACACGGGTTTTCGAAAGATCACTGCTGTGGGGAGGCGCACATGGGACGACTGGAAAACTTACAGAAGCTCAAAGATGACAGTCTTTACGACCTTATTGTCATCGGTGGTGGCGCAACAGGCTGTGGAGTTGCTCTAGACGCTGTAACTCGTGGCCTTAAAGTTGCGCTGATTGAAAAAAATGACTTTTCCGAAGGAACCAGCAGTCGCAGTACCAAGTTAGTCCATGGGGGGGTGCGTTATCTTGAGATGGCGGTAAAAAAGCTGGATAAGGTTCAGTACCACCTGGTCAAAGATGGTCTTCGCGAAAGATACGTTCTGTTGAAAAATGCACGGCATCTGTCGAACCGCTTGTCTCTTGTGACACCGCTTTATCGATGGATCGACGTCCCTTATGTTTTTGCCGGTCTCAAGCTTTACGATATTCTTTCTGGAAAACGCAATATCGGCCATAGTAGGCTTTTGAGTCGCAAAGAAGCCTTGCGCCGTTTTCCGACTCTTAAGGCAGAAGGGCTCAAGGCTGGAGTTCTCTATTATGACGGACAATTCCATGATGCCCGGATGGCACTTTCTCTGGCCTTAACGGCGGAGCAACATGGTGCCACCATTATCAATCATGTTGGGGTCACAGGAATCTTTAAAATTGGAGGGAAGATCGCTGGTGTTGAATTGTCAGATTCTTTGACTGGTGAAACTTGGCAACTGCGGGGTAAGGGCGTCATCAATGCCGCAGGCCCCTTTGCGGATCAGATCAGAATAATGGATAATCCGGAAGCCTCTAAAATACTCTCTGCCAGTACAGGGATCCACATCGTACTCGATAAACGCTTCGCACCGCCAGATACAGGATTGATGATTCCTGCGACCGAAGATGGTCGAGTGCTGTTTGTCCTCCCTTGGGAGGAACATGCCTTGGTCGGCACCACCGACGAACCGGCAGAGATTACCGAGCATCCGCAACCCCTTGAATCTGAAATCGACTATCTGTTGCGCCACGTGACCCGCTACTTTAACCTGCAGGTCGAAAAATCAGACATCAAGTCGGTCTGGTCAGGTCTGAGACCATTGGTCTCCGACCCGAAGGCAACTGACACGGCCAAGTTGGCCCGCGACCACGTCATTGAGGACAGCGATGACGGCTTATTGACCATTGCCGGAGGCAAGTGGACAACATACCGGAAAATGGCTCTGGATACGGTGGATCATGCAATAAAACAATTCAATTTGGTGGCGCCAAAACCAACGTGTCAAACCGAAAATCTACAGATTCTTGGCAGCGCCATCTATGAAGAAACTGGTGATGTCATGCTGAGCGAAAAATATGGCTTTGCTGCTGACCTTGCTGCTTACCTAAACCGGACCTACGGTGACCAAGCTGAACAGGTTGCCAACCTGGCTGAGAAGGGGTACGGCGCTCGACTGGTTGAAAATCATCCGGTTCTGGAAGCGGAAGTTCTCTATGCTGTCCGTTATGAACTGGCTGAAAGGGTTATTGATGTTCTGGCCCGCCGGATGCCGCTGGCACTGCTGGATACCGAAGCAACCCGCGTAGCAGTTCCCAGGGTACTGGAAATCATGGCGGAAGAGTTGGGCTGGAGTCAGAAACGCATTGAAATAGAAACAATATTGACGGAAAAAAGATTGGCTGAAGCACTTTAATCTCTGCGGGGTAAATTCCCCGTCAGCTTGGTGAAAGCAGGCTGAAGATCAGCCGAATAGACAAATAGTTAAGGCCCCGCTGCTTGCGGTGGGGTGCTTTATT
>JASJGU010000415.1:0-9127 GCA_033791385.1 Desulfuromusa sp. | reverse complement strand
GGCAAGAACCTACCCCACAATTATGAAGACCGGGATTTTGTCAGCTCCAGCCTACCCGAGGTCAAACAGATCATACGCGAGCGAAACGAGCAGTACGATATGTGTGGTTGGAAATATCCGGCTGCAGCGAATTACCTTGATCAGGTCGCCCGGGATCTGCGCGCGCCGCAACTAATCATTGTGTTCCGCGATGTGGTTGCGACAATGCAACACCATGTCCGTTCAAACAGTTTCGACGCCATGACCGTATTGTCACGAGTGATGCTGCAGCACCAGATGAACGTAAGTATTGCTATGCGCTGGAACGCGCCGACATTATTGGTGTCCTATGAAAAAGCCATTATGTCTCCCATCAGTGTGGTGAGCGATCTGGCCAATTTTGTTGGCGTTCCGGTGCCCGAGGACATGTCGTCATTCGAAGCTTTTCTAAAACCGGGAAAGTACAAGACATTCGGCGAACAGGGTTAGCAGGAAACACAGGGTAGCGCAGGAGCATTCTGGTACTGGGATAAAATCCAGTCCGAACGGTAACCAGTTGGTCCCGTTGAGGGGACAAACACACCCTGGATTAATCAGACTTCGTATGTTCCGAGTCTGTCTGTATCCGGATACAGGCATGTTGTGGATACAAAACGAATAGTTGATCGAGGTGCCGAAATAAGGTGATGGAAAGACTGTCGTAAGGATGTAACCACCTGGGAATATTAACGTTCTGCAACGATCGGATGCTGAGATGAAACTTTTTTAGGTATTTTGGAGATAAACTCGGAGTGCATTATGGAACCTGCAAATCAGGAAAAAATGGTCGAGTTGCTCAAGGAGATGTCTGAGCAAAACAAACAGCTTCTGACTGAAATCAGAGCCATTAAAAGAGAATTGTTTCGCAACATTCACGAACCGGCCACCCAGCCTGTGATGAAAAAGCACGCCGCAGAGGATTCAGCAGAATATCTTACCACCACCTACCCCGACGTCATGATTTATCTGTACAAATCGCAGACGCTCGATTTCGCTCTAGAGAAGGTTACGCTGGACGGCCAGTATCTCGAATTCGGTGTCAGCGCGGGTCGATCAATCACCCAAACAGCAAAAAGAAAGCCGAACTTTACCATATACGGTTTTGACAGTTTTTTCGGCCTGCCCGAAGACTGGACGGGAACAGGAAAGGCTGCAGGCGATTTCGATCGGAAGGGAAAGCTTCCCCCCGTACCTGAAAATGTTACTCTCATTCAGGGCTGGTTTAAGAATAGCATATCCCAGTGGCGGGCAGAACACGAGGGCCCGATCGCCTTCTGCCACATCGATTGCGATCTCTACAGCTCCACAGTCGATGTGCTCAAAGGCGTCGGAGATCTGTTCCAGAAAGGAACAATCCTTGTCTTTGACGACTATTTTGGCTATCCCAACTGGCGCAACGGCGAGCACAAAGCCTTCCTGGAATTCCTTGCCGAGACTGGTTTCGGACATAAGGCGTTGGCCATCAGCAATCAGGTGCTCGTTGTAGAACTGACCTGATCGGCAACTACCAAATTAAAACAAAGGTGTTGATCATGGGACGCAACATACAGACCCTTGATGATCTTCTCGAAGACATCAAGCTGATCATATGGGATCTCGACGAAACCTTTTGGGGGGGTACCCTGACGGAAGGCGGTATCGACTACATCAACAAGAACCACATTCTCATCATGCAGCTGGCGCAACGTGGCATTATGAGCTCGATCTGCTCCAAAAACAACCAGGATGACGTTGAACAGGTCTTAAAGGAAAAAGGCCTATGGGATTACTTCGTCTTTTCCAGCATCAACTGGGAACCGAAAGGCGTGCGGGTTGGAAAAATCATTTCGTCGATCCAACTACGCCCGGATTCCATCCTATTCATCGACGATAACCGCGGCAATCTGGAAGAAGTACTGTTCACCAATACGGGTATCAATGTCGCCCTGCCCAACATCATCGATGACATAGCCGCTCATGCTCGCTTCTGCGGCAAGGAAGACAGCAAACTGAGCCGTCTCGAGCAATACAAGATCCTTGAGCAGAAACAGAGCCAATTTGCCGAAGCCGCCGGCGACAACATCGCCTTTCTGAGTCAGTCCGATATTCGCGTCTATATCGAATACGACATCGAAAAACACATCAAACGGGCCGTCGAGCTGATCAACCGCACTAATCAGCTCAATTTCACCAAACAAAGACTTCCGGAAGACCCCGACGTTGCAGCCGACGAGCTGCTCGAACTCATCCGCCTCAACTTTATTACTGCCGCACTGATCCGCGTTCAGGACAAATTCGGCGATTACGGCTTCAGCGGCATTTATATCATGAAGCGATTAGGCAACCGACAGTACTTACTTCACTTTACCTTCTCCTGCCGAATTCTCAACATGCATGTCGAACAGTTCGTCTACGACTTCATCGGCAGACCGAACCTGAAAGTGGTCGGCGAAGTTGTGTCTGACGTGTTCGACGACCACCAGAAAATAGATTGGATCAAATGTGACCATATTTCGGCACTAGACCAGAAGGAAAAGACCGCTCAGAAGAATTTCGACGCGATTTACGCTAGGGGCGGATGCGATCTTGCCAGCCTCATCCACTATTTTGCGCTTAACTCGGATAAACAGATAACCGAGTTCAACGGCATTCGCGACGGTCAAACCATTCGTATCGATCATTCCAACTTCCTGGTTTACGCGTTGAAGGGAATGACGCAGGACCAGAAGGACATCGCGGCCAGGCTCGGATATGCTGAAGAAGATTTCGAAACACAATTGCTCGATGTCGAAAAGGGCGCGTCGCTCGTTCTCTTGAGCTTCTGGGCCGATGCTGACATTCCCGTTTACTATCATCCCAAAACCGGTCTTGAAATACCTTACTGGAGACCAGGCATGCATAGTCGTAACATCATCGCCAATCGAGATTTGGATGAAAATATCGCCACCACCGATATCATCCGTCAGCAACTCGAATATCTGAGGGAAAATTTTCAGTACAATGGACTGCTGTCTTCAGCCCAGGTACAGTGCCTGAAAAACTACAACGATATCTTCTCCCACATCCATAAGCGGGTGGATAACATCGTGCTACTGCTGGCAAACGAAAGAGGGCCGAAATCAAGAGATGAAAGCACTAACAATGAACGTCATCCGCATCATGTGGCTCTTAACAAGATCATCAGAAAGGCGGCCGCCAATTTCCCGAAAATCAAGGTGATCGACGTCGATACCATCATCGGTGGTTCCGATCAGCTGCGCGACCTCAACCATTTCAATCGCATTGTCTATCACAGAATCTATACCAAGATTATTGATGAGCTGGGTAGTAGCTAAAGCAAGACCCAAAGGTCGGAGCCACCGGACCGGCGCTTCTACATTGCCTCTTCTCCCCGACCTCTTCTGACTGGGCAGAAGAGGTGCTATCTTTCCCGTTCAGAATGCTTCACGCCACGCAGGAAGAAATTCTGGTTTACACTGTTTCCCTGGCTATCTCCCTTTTCTACAACTGCAATCCCCGGCGAATTGAACATATTCTGGCTCAGCAGGCAGTTGCGACTGTTATCCAGCTCGATCATGATCCGGTCACCATCGTAGTCCTTATCCCGTATCGGCACATGAAATATGTTGTCGTTGATGGTGGTCAATTCGGAATTTACCAGCCTGATGTCCTTGTATGTCTGCGTGTGCACCTGTCGACGGGGGCCGCCGAAATAGAACAGATTGTTGGAAATGATGCCGAACCTGCGGTTTTTCATCAAGATGCCGGTCTCGGATGCATTCACATGCGAGTGGGAAATAAAGGCGCCCGGTTCAATACTACCGGTTTCAAGCAGAATTCCAGTCTTGACCATCACAAAGTTCGACAGTGTCACCATCAGTCCTTCCGGCCCGCGTTTTCCAGGAGGCTTGGACGATACGACAGCCAGGCCGGTTTTCGCCGACCAGCATTTTGCATTCACCAGGGTCGGGTTGTAACTTTCCTCAAGCTGGAAGCACACACGCATAGCATAGATGTCTTCATTGCTGACGCGCGGGCCGAACGGACCGGCAACCATCACATTGTCGATCAGTGGACGCCATGCTCCGTGTAGCCGGACGGCCACATCGAAATAATTCTTTTCCTCCGGGTTGGGGGTGAATTCCACATCGCGCATGATCAACGAGCGCCGATGCTGGTTGCCGCCACTAATCTGCGTCATTTCAAAGGCGGTTCCACTTCCTCGCTTCGTCGGTTCGAAACGCAGCCCCTGCAAAGTTACCGTATGGCGACGCTGCTTGAAATCGAGATGCAGCACACCCTTGTCGTTGCGAGATGCCAGCACCGTGACCTGTGGCCCCTCACCTGCAATGGTGAGGCCGTGGATTTCACGCCAGGTGATGCCGGCAAGCGACACCGGGTGGTCGAATACGAATCGCCCGGGCGGAAACCGCACTACCGCAGATTTGGCGGCACTGATTTTGCTCTTGTGACGCATGCAATCGAAGGTCGCCTGGATGGCCACGCTGTCGTCAAGGTCGTCGTTGCCGTTCGCACCGAAGGCTTCGGGATTGAAAACCAGGCCCTTGAATTTATCGCAGGCCTGATGCCCGGCCTGCGCGTTCTGGGACGACTCCGGGTGACAGTCACGCTGAAAGTCATAGTTGTGGGAGGGCGCAACGGAGCGTTGCGCTAGAGCAACCGACTTGTCAGTGAAGATTGCAAATGCTAGCACCGGGATTAGCCATAGGATTTTCGAGAAATGTATTATGATCGTCAGCTTCCTCTGTGAATTTTTCTTTGATACATACACGATTCAATCGTCACTTTTTCGAACAATCAAGCTGAAAACGATCTGTGTATGATCAAGGTTCAGCAAAAAAGTGTCTGGTTACCTCAGATCAATGGACAGTGTCAAAGCCTTCTGCGGTATGGGCAGTTTGCCTCAGAAAACAAGGACGCACTGCGTCTGAAGCTTCGAATTTACTGTTCCAAGGAAGCTAGCCATCCTTCATGGCTGGGGTTTGATCCCAATTATGATGCTAAATAGTTACCGTATTTTAAGCAAAGAAACAACTACACCTCATGCCATGCCGGATGCCAGATTCCAATGTCCTTCATCTCAGAACAGGAATAGTGTAATTTTCGATGCATACTGTCTAACCAGTCACTTGGGGCTGTTAGGTCGTTGGATTTATTAATTTTTTTATCGAAAAAATCTTCTCGGCAAAATTTTTTTTTGAGGCCAAGAAAATCCTGTAAGGCAAACAGGCTCTTTCGGGGGGCTTCCCGGAAATCTTCAAAATAAACGATCAAAAGGTCACTATCTGGCACATTTTTCGTCAGGTTTTGATGATTTTTCACATATTCTGTGTTAATCCATAACCAGTGACTATCAATTATTTTTTCAAATTCTCCGATTGACAAGCGCAAGGTATCAGCTTCCTGACCAGACCACTTCATGTGAAATTTGTAGTGTGACCAAAGACGTTCGATTGGGTCCCGTAACGTATAAACAATTTTGACGTTTTTAGCAGCACTGTAAACATTCTCCCACCCATCATCCTGCATTTGACAGTAGAGATTGGAAAAATCCGCGCAATATTTTTCATTACCTTTGCGCTTGAACAAATCGATATACCACTCGTTGGTAATTTCTTTGGGTCTTGCATAATCAACATACCAAGCTATCGTCTCGATGTTTTGATGGATATATTTTAAATTTCCTTTGCTGAATTCATTCAGACAATCTTTCAATTTTTGGATTCTATTTTTTTGATTAAGTTGGTTTTCAATTCCAACTTTATTTGCAAAATAATGAATTTCCTTTTCTGGAGTAAAATATATTTCAGGATGCTCTGAGAGTTGCAGGTACAGCCAAGTCGTCCCAGCTTTCATTGCTCCGACACTTAAAAATAAATTATCAATCAATTTTATCTCCAAATTTATATATATTAATCAACTCCTTAACCTGTTCATCGACCAACCTGATAGCCTTAGTATTGGAAAGTTGTTTATACTTTAAGTACGAAACATCTAGTTTATGGATAATTTTGCCGACTGAAATCTGGTCTGGTGTTACAACCCACCCGTTATTCCCTTCAACAATATCCTCTCCAATTCCTCCGAGGTTCGATGCAACAACCCAACAACCGCAGGCGATAGCCTCCCTCGTGACTAAACCATAGCTCTCTGGCCATAAAGAAGGTGCAAAAAGAACATCAATCTTTTGGTACAAATCAACAACGCTGTTCTGTCTAACTCTACCAACAAACTTCACAGGCACACCTCCCCAACTGGTTTTCTGAACATAATTTTCGTCTTTTGAATGGTCAACAACCAGCATCTCAATATTTTTTGGTTGCACAGTGCTGATGACCCTTTTTAGTAAAAAATAACCTTTATGTAGTGACATACCGCCAATATGAGCACATATGAGTTTCTCAGAATATTTCGTTTTTTTAGGCTTCCAATTAACCGACTCAGAAATCCCATTTTTGTTAACCAAGATTGGACGAATCCCATTTTTTTCATAGATCTCTGCAAAACTCTGTGAAACAGTCAATACCTGTTGCGCATCTAGTAGCAATCTCTTGAGATAAAAAAGACGATCAACTGAAGCACTGAGGCTAATGTTATTTGGTAGACGGCCTCTAGGCTCATAAATATCTGGATGTCCATCTGGAAAAATTCGGCCATCGATATCAACAAGAAATTGATGGTCTGATATCCACCAAGCATCATGAACTGTGACAATATATGGAATGCCCATATCTCGCGCAGCTTCAACAATAGAACCAGTTAACCGCTGAATACAATGGAAATGGATCAGATTAGGCTTTTCTAATGCGAGAAAATCGGAAAACAATCTATAGATTTCTGGATCACGTGGAAACCACTCCATATTTTCTTGCGAAAGAATAGTAGACTTATATACTTTCACTCCTTTGTAACAATAGACAGACATCTGATGCGGATCGCAAAAATCAGCTTCAGAGGTAAAAACACAGAGATCAAAATAATTGCTATAATTACGCACCAGAGAATCAAAATTGTCACTGACCACACGCGTGGCACCACCAAGAGATTGAGGTGGAAAGAATACGTTTACTATAGCGATCTTTTTTTTGCGTTTTTTCTTACCATTAGGACCCGATTGAGCTATCGTCAATTTAAAGATATCTCTTATATTTTCTCCCAAATATTCTAAACTGTATTCATGTCTGACCCTCTCAAGTGCATTCGCTCCAATCTTTTTCCTAAGTCTTGCATCAGAGATCAATGCGCCTAACGCTTCGCACCACTCTTCGGAAGAACTGGCGAGGAAAGCATCCTCTTTGTGATGGATAACATCACGATAGTTCTTTGTTGAACTAACCACTGATGGAACCTTAAAACAGGCAGCCTCAAACCATTTTAATTCACTTTTACAACCACATATTTTATCATCAGACAGTACAGCAATGTTAATGTCCGCATTCTGCAGAAGCGACCAGTACGCTTTTATATTTTTGATATGAGGAATTATTATCAGCTGCTTTTTATATTCTAGACAAAAATTCACAGGGAGATTGAGGTGACCAGCTATTATAAGACGCGTGTTTTTATGCTTATCGAGAACTTGACGGAGAGCGGGTAGAGCCAAGTTTACAAAATCCTCGTTATGGGCCAAGGTCCCACTTCCGTAAAAAATATCTATCGTTTTTTTGTGATCTTTACTTACCTCAGTAAATTCGTTTTCAGAATCTAAGCCATTTCGGTGGACAAAACATTCTCCACTAAAAACCAGACTTTTTAACGCTTCAGCCAAAGGCTTAGTGGACGCGATGCCAGCACGGCAATACCTCGCAGCAGCATTAAACAGAGCCATCCCTTTGATCAATTCGATGTAAACATCAATGTTGATGGATCCACCATAACTATTTAGTGCTGGCGGATAATCAGGGTCAAACAACAGATCATCGATTTCGTAATATGACAGGCGTCCAGAGGCATTAACGCTAGCCATCATTTTCAATACCTCTGGAACTGCAGGTACACGGTAGAAAATAACAATATCGTAAAACGCAAATAGATTTTTGTTTTTGTGAATATCAGTCCATGAAATTGCTTCGGCGCTTGTGTTACAAAATTCAAATTGTTCAAGTTTTTGTTTTATTCTGTAGCGAACACATTGAGGAATAATAAAATCGCCAACAATAAGAACTCGATTGAAATTGCAATTTAAAATTTTGGTAGGATTTTCATTAACACCAAAGAGCTTTAAATAGGCGTTATAAACAATCTGAGAAGCGGAATGGACTTGTTCAATCAATTCAACTCTTGCGTTTCGAACTGCTAATGAATGATGAATTCCTAGTTGTGATATCCAGTATGAATTCACATACTCATCAAGCTTTTCTTTTTGAAATGTAACTTCCGGATAGGTCACTATAGCGCGAACTAAAGACTCCAATGCCTTCGTTGGCTGTTGTAACTCTTTTTGGCAAACCGAAATATTATATAAGAGAGACTTGGAGGATTTGGTTTGATCGACCATTGTAAAAAAACTGAGTGCACTTACATAGTCTTTTTTTTCTAAAAAACAATTCCCCAAAAGCTCTAAGTACTCAGGACGATCATCCATCATCAAGCAGCAGTTCATTATATTAATGGCCTTGTCATAGTTTTTCTTTCTAAAATAAAAATCAAACAGGCTAATATAAACTGCTAAGTTATCATTAAAATCATCTTTAAAATGAAATAAAAAATTTGCATTCCCAGCAATTGTGTTGAGAAAGTCTTGCATCTTCAGATCTATATTTTTTCTACGATTGAGTTCTATAATTTCTTTAAAATTGAACTCAGGTGGTATCTCTCCTTCATAAATTTTATTTTTTTTCAACCAGGCAGTGAAGGAATTCAATCTCCCTTCTTTTTTGCCATACTCTAAATAATGGATTTTTGCTTGTAACCTGTTGTTTATACCAGCTTTTATTAGGTCTGGATAGTAGGCTATGTAAAATTCATATTCAATATCAAGATCATTAAATGCTTCAATGGATAAACCTTTTTTGTTTAAACAAGATAATAAGCTAGAGTAACGGCTTTCTTTTGAACCAAATTTTTGCCAATGAGAGATTAAATCTTTGTCTTCCAAATTGGAAAGATT
>JASJGU010000414.1:0-26045 GCA_033791385.1 Desulfuromusa sp. | reverse complement strand
AAAGCAATCCTCGGACCAGGTCAGGATTTCCCATCGTCACACCGTCGATATAATCATCTTTTGTTAAACCGGCAGCCTTTGAACAAGCCTGACAAGCGATAACCATCCCCCCATCCTTAATAAAAGCTGTCAAAAGATCCTGAACTGACAGGTTGTCCTCTTTCATCAAGCCATGCACATGTGAAGCTCTTTTTTTATCAATCAGATAAACGGCCCTTACATTCAACCAGATAGCGACGGGACTATGTCCTGCCTTGAGTACTTTCTGATGAGCGAACGAAATTGCCTTTGTTGCAGACCAAGTGTCATCAGTGGTTAAATTCACAAACAAACCACCCTTGCTTTCCGCAGCAAATGAGGTCATTGGTAATGTCAATAACAGCAAAAACGTTATTGCGAGCAAACTTTTAGCGATTTTCTTCATAAACATCTCCTCCAATAAAAATGGTTAGATCATAACTCAGTTAGATCAGTAAAATGGAATCTCTGAATAGAGATAAACTCTTTTTTTGTCGCGATACTACAGACATAGTCGGGCGCAATTGGGAAAGCAGTTAAGTGCCATTTTTTTGTTTTAGAATGTTCATCAGAAAGAAGTATTTTTTGAAACCCAGCCCCCTCTGCTTTTAACATAGCTTCTTTTTGTGTCCAGATTCTATAAAACCCCCTTCTCTGTCTTTCAACTGGATATTGCGCTAATTGGATTTTTTCATTCTCTGCAAAAAATTGATCGGCAAACTGAGCAAAATTTAGTCCTTGTTCGATCCTCTCTATATCAATACCAACAGCAAATTTATTGACTATTGCCAAAATGCCCCAATTCCTGGAGTGGGACAAATTAAATGACAACAAAGAATGATGCGATTCTGCTAGCGATGGCTTACCGTGGTGGTTGTATTGAAGCTTGATGTGACAAGGGTTGATTTTTAAATAATTTGCCAATATTTGTCTTAAGCGAGCTCTTGCGACAATAAATTGTTTTTTTTTCTTCAGATCGAGCAAACGATCCGCCCGTCTTATTTCATCCTGAGTAAGGAGGGCCAGCAATATATCAAATTCATGTTCATGGCAATCCAGATTAAATCGCCAGAGGTGCAGTTCACCCTCGCGAATAGTTGACTCTTGCGGCGCTGGCTGCCAGCACGTGACCTCAGATTTCACATCATCGCCCTTGCTGCAACCATTTCTGTAAATGCCGGATCCCTTCATCAATCGACACCTCCGCATGATAACCGAAATCTTCTTTTGCAGCGCTAAGATCGAACCAGTGGGCAGTCGACAGTTCTCTTGCTACAAACCGTGTCATACGCGGTTCGCCAGACAGTTTAAAGAGTCGATAGAGAACTTCCAACACCCCGCCAGCGGCATAAGCAACTGTCGGAGAAATAGTTTTAGTCACACCAGGGAGATCCCCTGCGGCCAAAATCCGATTGATAATATCCCAGAGCGGCTGCGGATCATCATTGGAAATAAAATATACTTTTCCGGCAACCACAGATCCAACTGAAAGTTTTTCCGCAGCTTGGAGGTGAGCATTGGCAGCATTGTCAATATAAACGCTATCGACCAGGCAAGGACGATCACCGATTCGACGCAGGGTACCTGCCCTGCCCCGTTCCAGGATGCGTGGAACCAAGTGATTATCCCCCGGTCCCCAGATCAGGTGTGGTCGCAGCGCAACGGTTGCCAGTGAAGCATCGTTAGCGGCAAGAACAAGCTGTTCAGCTTCGGCCTTGGTTTGTGGATACCAGGAATGAAAATGGGTTGGATAGGGGACCGATTCATCGACCCCTTCCATATCAGAACCGTCAAAAACCACACTGGGAGAGCTGGTGTAAACCAACCGAGTAATATCGCACCTTCTACAGGCCTGAATGATATTTTTAGTGCCGATGACATTAGGTTGATAAAATTCCTCATAACCACCCCAGACTCCAGCTTTAGCCGCGACATGATAAATCAGATCACAACCATCAGCAGCCTTGATAACGGCAGAGATATCTACCAGGTCACCAACACTCTGTTCAACACCAAGTGCCGTCAATTCGGGATAAATATTCCTCGCAAAAGAACAGACCTCAGCTCCCTGCTTGAGTAGTAATTTAACAATCGCTTTACCGAGAAATCCTCCACCACCGGTGACGAGAACCTTCATCGCAATAGCTCCTGGGCCCAGACTGCAAGTTTTTCCCGGAAAATTTTTGCATTATGACGAATATCAACCGGAAATGCAGGATGAATCAAAAATTGATGAATATTTTTTGTCATTTCATTGGATTGGGCAATCCTTTGCAAATCAGCAATAATAAGTTTTTTTTCTGGTTTCTTGACGCCCTTTTCCAGTTCTACACACATAACTGGCTGTTTCTTATTGATTTCACCGACACCAACCAAAGCGGTACGAAAAACTTTACCATGGGTATTAAAAATCGCTTCACAGGGAATAGGATACAATGTTTCCACTGGAGTTATGACCCGATGCGCCTTACGCCCACAAAACCAGATCCGACCTTGCTCATCCCGATAACCAAGATCTCCCATTCGGTGGAAATAATCCCCTCCGGAAACTGCAA
This sequence comes from Desulfuromusa sp., assembly GCA_033791385.1. GTDB lineage: Bacteria > Desulfobacterota > Desulfuromonadia > Desulfuromonadales > Geopsychrobacteraceae > Desulfuromusa. Next base: position 23,472 of record JASJGU010000414.1, on the reverse strand, counting down.
TTTTTGCCAACCGGGTTGATTCAGCGCGGTTATAATAACTGCGGGTCACCTGTGGCCCCTTGACTACTATTTCCCCGACAGCTCCTCCATCCACCAGCAAATTATCTTGCCAGGAAGGAATTTCCTGATCATTAATCTGAATAATTTCAACTTGTATACCTGGAACCGGAAAACCGATGCAGACCCCCATACCCTGATCGGTTGCAAAACGAGTTTCCTGAAGGATTGTCTCACTCCCGATAGAGCAAACCGGCAGCGCCTCGGTCGCACCATATGGGGTGAAAACCTGTACCCCGGTATTGAGCATTTCAACAAACCGTTCCAGCACCACAGCCGGAACCGGTGCTCCTGCAGAAATGGCCCTTTTCAGCGATGGTAGTTTAATATCACGCGCTTCACCATACAGTCCTACTCGACGAATCAGCGCCGGAGAACCGAACATTGTGGTGACATTGAAACGCTTAATTGCAGCGATAATATTTTCTGGTTCAACAGAACCCGGGCGGGTAAAATCCATTTCAGGAATAACAGAAGTCATCCCAAGCGCTGGAGCAAATAAAGCAAATAACGGAAAGGTCGGCAGGTCGATTTCTCCAGGTGCAATCTGGTAGATAGTCCTTAATGCATCGACCTGAGCGATAAAGTTGCCATGACTGTAAACTGCCCCCTTAGGAACACCAGTACTACCACTGGTAAAAAGAATTGCAGCCGTTTCATCAGCTGCAGTATGAGCAGTTTCATAGTAATGATTGTGGGCAATCGGTTGGATCAGTTGAGCCAGGGTTGTTCCTCTCCAGAATAAACGCGGCCCAACCGTCAGAATTATCTTCAAGCTCTCTTTTCCCCAACCAAGCAGCAATCTGGCAATCTGCGCTTTAGGTATGCCGATAAAGGCTTCGGGTTCAGCTTCAGCAAGACAGACCTTGAGGTTTTTGATTCCCATGCCAGGATCGATCAATATCGGTATCGCACCAACCTTGAAAAGGGCAAATGTCAGAGCAAAAAAATCGAGACTCGGTTTAACCATCAGGACAGTGCGTACACCACGACCAATACCGATTAACTCCAAACCAGCAGCAATTCGATTACTCTGCTGTTCAAGTTCAGCGTAAGTATAACTCTGATAAAGCGGTTGCTTATGTTTATCCCGTTTATAGGGAAAATGAACTGCTGCCGTGGCAGGTTGTTTCGCCGCCATGAGGGGTAAATGGGCGGCGATATTATGACTTTGGGAACCGGACATAAATTAGCGGCCAGGAGTTGGGAGAGGATGGTCCTGCAGGAAATTTCTAATTATTGGCAGAACTTCATCGCGAGCATCTTCCAGAATATAATGTCCGCAGTCGGCAAACGAATGAACTTCAGCAGCAGGAAAATGTTTCTGCCACTCTGTAAGAAAATTTCGATCAAAAACAAAATCTTTTTCACCCCAACAGATACAGATTGGGATTTCGGCAAAAGATGATAGTCCGTTTTCAACCTGACTGATCAAGTCATAGCCGGGATCTGTTTTCTTAAGTGGAATATCCTGCACAAACCGGAGTGTCGCAACGCGATGCTGCCAATTATCATAGGGGCTGCAATACATTTTACGTAACTCGGCCGACATCCGTTTACGTTGACAGCCAACCCATGCAGCACCGCGGGCGAACAGGTTAAAGCCTTGCACCAGAAACACACCAAGTTGAGTGTCACGACAGATTTTAAGCGCCAGGGGGAATTTTTTCGTGGTGGGCAAATGAAATGCTGCTGTGTTTAAGATAACCAATCGAGCGATGCGCTCCGGGTGACGGATCGCCCAGGCCATGCCAATCATTCCACCCCAATCGTGCAGGACCAGAGTGATTTTTTTCTTTAGTTTCAAGTTTTGCAACAAAACATCAAGATCATCGACCCGTTGTTCCAAGGTGTACGAGTATTGTGAATCAGCAGGCTTGTCAGAAAGTCCACAACCAATATGATCGGGGACAATGAGACGATAGTTGCCCCGCAGTTCACGCACTAAATGACGATAATAAAATGACCAGGAGGGATTGCCATGCAACATGACAACCGGATCGCCTTTGCCCTCATCCAGATAATGGTATTTCAAACCGTTCAGATCGAAATAATTATTTTTAAAGGGATACTCTGATTTGAAAAGAGCTGAATCTAGCACAATTGAATAATCTCTCAATAGAATCTCAAATTAGATAGCTAAGCAAAAAGTTCAACCAGCAAGGCGGAGTCGTTTTTCATGAGCGCAGACATACACCAGTATGTCAATGTCATGAAAAGCTGCGACAACACCGCAGATTGGAACTATTTGCGACGCCGTCGCATTACCATTGAATTGCCATCATAATACAGTTAAGGCCACTGCCTATTCCGAGAAAGCCGACGAGATCTCCCGGGCGAAGCTCGTCACGCTCTCTGGCAATTGCAGCGGTAATCGGCAAAGACACGGTCCCCATGTTGCCAAGAAACTCAAAGGTGGGGAAGTCTTTCGCTGGGTCAACACCAATTGTTTGCAGTATCAACTTCTGATGAGCCTCACCGACCTGATGACAGATAACCTTATCAATTCTATCAGCGGTGATTCCAAGTTCACTGGAAAATGCCGCCCAGGTCCGTTTTCCCAACTCTACACCATGCTTCATTACCGCAACGGCATCAGTCTGCATATAAGGAATATGGTTTTCGGGGGATTCGGTGTTGATTCCCCAGCGACAAAGTTTGTGAAATTGCGGTTCTGCGATGTTAACGCCGCCGAGCAATTTAGGCCGTCGAGAAGGTGAAAATGAGCCATCGGTCAAAAGAACTGCTGCAGCCCCGGAACCACCAGTCAACGTAGCCAAAGAGGTGGAAAACAACTCCATGGAGGGATTAGCCAGCATCTCCCCGATCATAATTTCATTGATTTCGCGAGAACTTTCACACGCCACAACCAGACCAGCGCGAATCTGCCCCAGCTCAATCCGGTTAGCAATATCAAGAACACCATTCAAAACGCCGAGACAAGCGTTTGATGTATCATAGATGGCAGCATTTCCCTGAACACCAAGAGCAGCTGCGACCTGACATGCCGTTGCCGGTTCAAAATGTTCGCGACAAACCCCAGCATAAACAACGGCACCAATATCTTGTGGAGAGATATTACGTACCTGCAGCGCCTTTTTTGCGGCAGCAATAGCACCGTGAGAAATCGGCGTGTTAGGCTTCCACCAGCGCCTCTCACGAATTCCGGTCAACGCTTCTAATTGGCCGGGAGTAATATGCAACGCTGAGTACATGGGTCGCAAACGATTTTCCAGCTCCGAAGAAGTGATGACAATCGGTGCCAATTCGTAACCAACAGACTCTATGTAAACTCTTGAATATTTCATCTGATCTTTTCATCGATGCAATAAGTGAGAATGGGACACTCACAAAAAGGGATAAGAATGTCAGGATGGATATGTAACATAAAAATACACGACAGGTGAAGTGGCTCCATTCTGGTGATATACGCCTATAATTATTTCAATTGAAACAACGCCTTGTTCAGTGCATCCTTCATCACTTCCTCCAAAGAGGGATGGTAGACCGGCATCTGGAGAATTTCAGCTACAGTCATTTCGTGCTCAATCGCCAACACCAGAGTCTGAGCCATGTGCTCAGCGCCCCGACCAAATATTTCGGCACCTAGCAGAGAGCCACTCTCTTTATTGACATAGACCTGAATCATGCCACGATTATCATTGTAAATTTCATGGCGAGGACCTTGCGCCATCCGTGCCCTTCCAATTATGGTCTGTTCCGGGTCGAGTGAGCTATAATCAGCACCAACAGAGGCCATTTGTGGATCAGTGAAATAGATACCAAGACCGGAAGTTCTTTTCCCCTGTGTGCGAATAGGAAAATTGATCGCACTATCCGCAGCAATCCGACCCTCGATATAGGCCTCGTGCCACAGGGGGAGATCTTCGGTCGCATCACCGGCAATAAAAACCGGGGCATCGCCACACTGCATAGTCAATGAATCGTACTCTGGCAACCCCCTGGAATCAAGAACCAGGCCGGCATTCTCAAGTTTCATACTCCGCAAATTAGAAGCTCTGCCACTGGCAAGAAGAACCCTTTCATAGGTTCTAGTAATAGTTTCACCAGCGCCAGTAACATAGGTAAGCTCATATCCATCGACAACTTTGGTTGCTTGGGTGAAATGACCCTGCGGAATAATGTTGAGCTCCTCCTGCAAGGTCCGCATGACTTCACGCTGCATGTCGGGGTGGGTAAAAGAACCGATCCGACCACTGCGGCCATAAAGGGTTGTTTCAACCCCAAGGCGGTGAAACGCCTGCCCTAATTCCAGAGCAATGACTCCGAGGCCAACAACGGCCAGTGATTTGGGAAGGTCATCGAGCTCAAAAATAGTGTCGCTGGTATCAAGTTCATTTCGCAGAGACTCAAACACTGGTGAAATATAAGGAGTAGATCCACAGGCGAGAATTATTTTATCCGCTTTAACCCGCAGCTTACCATCGACGTCAATTGTATGAGGGTCGACAAACGTCGCTTTGCCTTCAACCTTAAATTGATCCTTGATACTGTCGACATATTTCAGCACACCGCCAACAAACTTATCGGCACGATCCTGTTTTATCCGCTCAACAACCCGCTTGCCATTGACCTGATAGTGCCCGTCGATGCCAAAGTATGCCCCCTCATCAATGGCATGAGCCAAATCAGCGGCAGCAATAAGCATCTTACTCGGCATACAACCAACCCGAGCACAGGTGGTGCCGTAGGGGCCATGCTGTATCAACAATAGACTATCGGTCTGTTTTCTAATCCGGCTGAATGCACCCAACCCTGCAGTTCCAACGCCGAGTACGAGATATTCTACTTCACGTGTTTCCATCTGTATCTCCCTGTATATAAATATGTCTCAAACAAATTCTCAGTTCAAAGGTATAGAAATATTCACGTTGCCACCGTCTAACCTGTCAGACAGTTCCTCTTTATCACCGTCAAGCAAGACTCCTCCGCTTATCTTAATTTTACGCGATTTTTCAGACAGCGGTAGCAGTTTAGCAAGGAAGTTTTCCTCATTTTCATCAAGTTGCTTAAGAAACGTCTCAGACACATTCAAATCAACACTAATTGGTGCTTTCTTCGGCTTAATAACTGGCTGCACTGCTGCTTCAACTTCTTTTTTCTCGTGTGTAACGGGAGGTGCGTTCGTTTTTTGAATTGAGTGAGACTCAGCAGGTGCGCGAGTCTCTTCATGATCGGCTTGACATCCTGAAAAAATCAGGCTGATACAAATCATTACAAACAGTTTGAATAACGCATTCATTTTTTAGCTCATTTCTTTGCTGTGATTTATGACGATAATTTGAGAGAAAAATCCTTCAACTGATAAATAATTTTCCCATCCACAGAGAGGTAGCCATCCGCTTTCAGCAATCTATGTTCGTCATCGACCGCGGTAATTACCGCTTCAACCAGTACTTTTTTATTGGCTGGTATAATCTGACCACGATAATTCCAGCTGTGCTTTTCGCCACATACCACCGTTTCAAACTGTGAATCACTGTTGATTCCCCACTTTTCGGCCGCAACCACCTTTAAAAGTTGCAAGAAGGATTCAAGACCAAGGGAACCAGGACAGACAGGGTCCTGATAGAAGTGCGCTTTAAAAAACCACTCGTCGGGATCAACCATTTTGTTGCCACGAATATAACCTAAACCATGGGGACCGCCTTGCGGGACAAAGGCTTCGATTTCATCCACCATACACAGTTTGGTGTCTGGGTAGGGCAATTCTTGGGGATAGGCAAACTGCTCGGAGCTTGCAGACTCTGCTTCGGTGGGCGAATAGAGTGAGGCCCCCTGAACCCCAACCTGTTGTGCCAAAGACTCTTTTGAGAAGAAACCAAAAACGGTGTCACCGCTGTAAACCGGCCCGGAGGAATCATGAATTTCATAATCGTAACCCTGAATGATCATCCCGCCACTGCTGGCAATCCGGGTGATTTTCACTTTTGTGGTTAATGTCCCCGATTGAGCCGTCACCGGTTTATACTGGACAGCATGACCATCCAGATTGCGGAAGGAAAGATCGGTTTTACTGGTTAACGCCGAACCGAGGTACGCGGCCAGCCAGCCGCAAGGCTGTAAGCCAATTTCCAGTAACACACTGAAGGGAATATTTGCCTGACGGTTTGCAGCAAAATACCAGGCATCGGTCGGCACATCATATTCAGCTTCAACCGTTACCCCTTCAACCAGCTTCCATGGTTCCCCTGCAATGGCAACAATGCGATCCAGAAACTGGAACGGTGGACCGGGAAGTCGGGCAATTTTACGCCCCTGATCGAATATCAGATAGGGTTCGCCAAAAGCATCCGACGGCTTGCCGATAGCAAAAGCGGTAATCCGATCAGTATCATAAAGGATTTGTTTAGCCGAAAATATTGGTTGCCCAGCATTCTGTGGGTTCCAGACGGCCTCAACTTTTTTCCGGTTCAATCCAGCCAAACGTACCGACATATCGGGGATTTCTACGATCGGGTGGCCATCAGCAAACATAAGGGCATCAACGATGGCATATGGCTCTGGACGGTAGCCGAGCACCTTGATGCTGACCCGGTAGGTTACGGTTCTGGTCTTTGCTGTCACCTGACCACGACATTTCAGTCCGCTGGCAATTCCAGGAACCGGCTCACACCAGGTCTGACCTTCCTCACCAATCCATCCCATCCGCAGCAAATAGATACGCAGGGTATGCATACAACATTCGTACATCAAGGTACCAGGCATCACCTGATCATCAATAAAATGACAGGTCAAAAACCATGCATCCGGTTGAATATCCATCTCAGCAGTAATCTGCCCAATTCCGTAACGGCCTCCTTGCGGATCAAGTTCAATGACTCGATCAACCAGTTTCAATTGACCACCCGGTAGCGTGTAAGGCTTGAACCGAAGGGCAGAGAAATGTTTACCGAAACAGGCTTGCAGATCGCCGGCGTATAGTGCATTAATTTGATCGTCACGATAAGATTCGGTTTGCATCGGCACAAGGTCCTGCCAATCATGCGGCAGAATCCCTGGTTGCTCCATTAAATCGAGTTTGGTATGGATAATTCCCTGTCCTGCCGCAAGATCTTCCGCAGTAAAGAATCCGGCACAACCATTACGCATCGAAAGTAGTGGTTCACCATTTACTGTTCCCTCAAAATTAAAACGGAACAGATAAGTTTGATCCTGACGAAAAAATTCTTTGATTTCGATATCGTAACGAATCGTATCTCCGACAACCGGCAAGCCACGATGGAAGGTCACAACTGCATCCAGTAGACGGTAAACAGCTTTTCCTTTACTGATAAAATCGATTCCTAGGTAACCCGAAAGGAATAGATCAGCCTGCCCTGCTTCGACAGCAATACAGGTGGGGATACGACCGCCGTCCAGATACCAGCGATCAGCGGTAACATCATGTTCCGTGACAACCCGACCATGGGTCATGGAACATGGAACTCCTTCGACCTCAAGGATTCGATCAACCAGCATCAGCGGACCATCGGGAAGGCGCACCCGGGTTGGATACGTATCAACCTCGGCAAAATCGGCACCGAGCATTTTCTCTACCGATCCAATAGCAAACTCCATACACATGGAACGATCAAAGGCAATCGACCGCTGCGGAGAAGTAAGATCCGGAACAATGGGGTCAACTGTCGCTGTCGAAACTGCACGACTGGGAAATTTGGCCACAGATTGAAAGGCAGGAACTGCCTCTCCCTTGTCAACAATCTGCTGCAACAACGAAGTTTGCAGAGAAATGTTCTCAGCCAGTGCTTGTCCAATGGTTTTGGTAAAACCAAGATAGGCTTCATGCGCATCAACACCTGCAGATAACGTCTGTTTGAATTGATTTATAGTCGGATCTGAAATATCTGTATTTTCCACCATCTTCGGCACCTGCCGTGGTGCTAGCATGACTTCATCTTGAATATTAACTTGTGATCCTGAAGATAAGGTTTTAGTGAGATAATCTCCATTTTTAACCGTATTAACATTGAAAGTCTTAGCGCCGATAGTTGTGTAAATACGATGCTCTTGACGATCCGCTTGCAGAGACTCTTCAGGTAAAGGCGGATAAAGTTTGTTCAGATCAACCGATACACGTTCGGCAAGACAGCTTCCAAGTAAACGGAGCAGTTGCGTGGTAGCATCCTGGCCTGGGGCACACACTGAACGAGTCAGATGGGGTTGATCTGCCAGGATACTGCTTATCATTCGACTACAGGACGTTCCGGGACCAACTTCAAGAAAAATCCGTGCACCATCAGCATACAATTGCTCAATGACCCGCGGATAGTCGATGGTGTCTAGCGCCTGAGCAAGGATAACATCAGCGGCATTAGAGGAAGTCAGCGGGTATTTTTTCCCCAGGGCACAGCTGTAAAAATCGATCCCATCCGGTGGGGTCACATCAAAAAGGTGCAGCTGACGATAAGCGTCAGAAACCGCTTTTGTCACTTCACAGTGAACTGTCGTCACCCCTTGCAAGGGGATAAAATGACAGCCCAGTTCCGCAACCAGTTTTTCAACCTGTAAACGGTTTCCACCGACAACAGATTCCCGTCGGGTATTGATGATCAACAGGTACGCCTGATTTTTCCCCTGGAGATACTGTCTGACCTGTTCAGCTGGGAGGTTCACCATCCCCAGAATCCAATCAACCTGCTGGTCCGATTTTAGCCCCCAAATCCGTTTAGCAGCTCGGCATTCTCCCGCGAGCTCATTAGTAAACAAGGGCGACTTTTCAAGTCGCTGCAGCATACCGTCCCGATCCTGCCAGGCACCGGAAGAAAACAGCCCGGCCGACTCACCCAAACTATAGCCACTGATCATCTGTGGTTTAATGCCGAAGTAACGTACCAGATCGCTCAACGCGGTACACTGAGCAACATGAGAGATCACCAAAGCATTATGATTATCCTGAATCGACTCCGACAATTCTGCTTTCCAGAAATGTTCGGGGAGATATTGATCCGCCAGATATTTATTGTTCTGCTCCTGCTGCAGATAGATCTCTGGCCAGCGTGCCGACAGCTCACGCCCCATCCCAGCGAAATGGTTACCGGAACCGGGAAATACAAAAGCAACTTTATTTTTTGCACCGAGGGGTTTTGCAGAATAAAAAATACGATCACGGATGGCGGGAAGCAGTTGCAGTTTTCCGTCAACACCAATGGATTGATGCGGATTTTCTGCAATCATCTGTTGTGCATGATCAAGCTGGGCAGCCAGACTCTCATGAGAGTCCGCTATGAGACTCAGACAAAGTTGCTGTTCAGGGTCGAGCGGATTCTGCTCAAACCACAAACGTGCCAGAGTATCGATGTTCTGATTGGTAGATTTAAAAGAAAGTTGACGCAATTTTTCTATTTTGGCAAGTAGCATCTCAGGAGTAGCAGCCTCAACAACAAACAAGCCTTCCGGTAACACTCCTAGAGGACGGAAGGATGATGCAGATCTCCCTGTAATTGATGCTCCCACATACTCTTCCAAAATGACATGCGAGCAAGAACCATCACTGCCAATCCCACTGACCAGTGCTCGTCGCAAGCCTTCGGCGCGATTATTCAACCAGTATTGAGTTGCAGCTGGGGCAATAAACTTTCGCTTATCACGAACCCATTCTGGACTTAAAACGTGCAAATTCCGCAACGGTGGTAGGATTTTATCCTGCAGACAGAGTGCTGTTTTAACTAGTGAAGCAAGACCAGCAGCAGCTCCGGTATGACCGATATCTGCCTTTACGCTGCCAATTTTACAGCTATTGCTGTTTACTTTGAGACCAATGACAGACCCAAGGACTTGTGCCTCCAGGCGGTCAACAGCCGGAACTCCACAGCCTTCAGCCTCAAGATAAGAGATTGATTCAGGCGTGATATTGCCATTTTGGCAGGCCAGCTCTACAGACTTGGAATATATTTCTTGCTTGGGTATGCTACTGTCAATTTGCCCACCGATTGCAGTGCCGATGCCCTTGATAACAGCATAAATACGGTCACCATCCTGCCGAGCATCTTCCAGCCGCTTTAAGACCAGGGCAGCGGCACCTTCACCAATCAAGCTACCGTTGCTATTTTTATCAAAAGGACAACCTGCCCCATTGGTAGAAAAAGACTGATTACTGTGACGGCTGAGAACCGCTCGAAGATCTCCAGCCAGATCAACTGCACCAACGATCGCACGGTTAATCGATCCTTCCTGAAGGGAATGGATCGCCACCTCAAGAGCTCTGAGACCTGAATTTTCTTCACTTGAAAGGGTAAAGCTGGGACCACCGATACGAAATTCTTTAGCGATACGACTGGCAACAACACTGCCAAGAGCCCCCATGGTACGATTCGCTGTCAGTGCCGGACCTGCTGCTTCGCGCAATTCTTCCAGCCACGCAGAGAACTGTTGCTCGTCCAAGTTCAGACCCAACTCATCAGCCCATTGACGGGCGTATTTTTGTAGTCCCCAGCGAAAACTGAAATTTGTCGCATTGAGATCGAGACCGCTGCCAATATAAACACCGGCAAACAAAAGGTCTTTATCGGTCAGCTGTGCATCCTTCAGGGCCGCTGCTGCAACTTTCAACATCAGCAACTGACGAGGCAGCATTTCTTCCAGTTCTTTCGGCGGAATACGAAAATCACCTGGCTTGGAAAATACTTCCGGGACGAAAAAACCCCGAAAATCGACCTTATCCAACCCAGATTGTTGATACCAACGACTCTCCTGGATTCCCCACCAGTTGGCCGGAGGGGTTGCTTTGACGTCATCCAGCGCTCCGAATACACGGTGCTGAAACTGTTCCAGGTTTTCCCAAGGACCAAACTGAGCCCCCAGGCCAACAATGGCAACCGGCTCGCTTCTCTGTCTGAACGATGGGTGTAATCTTACTGGGCTCTTCTGCTTTTTTTCAGGAACCCATTCCTCCAGAAGCAGATGAGCATTGATTCCGCCAAAGCCGAATGCACTCACGGCAGCGCGACGCGGTAGCCCACCTTTTCTGCTATCCCAGCGCTCAGTTTGATTGAGAATCCGGAAAGGGCTCTGATCCAGGTCAATGCCAGTTGCGGGATTGGTAAAATTAACCATCGGCGGCAAAGTCTGCTTCTTCATTGCCAATAAGGTTTTGATCATTGCAGCAGATCCTGCTGCTGTCAGCAAATGACCGATATTTGCCTTAACCGAACCAATGACACATTGCCCAGGCCGCCAGCCGCTTGCTTGCCAAAGCTGCTGCAGACTAGAAAATTCGACCGCATCGCCTACTGGTGTACCGGTCGCGTGGCATTCGATCAGATCGACATCGTCGGGTGACCAGTGCGCCTGTTGATAGGCTGCACGCATCGCTCGTAGTTGCCCTTCAACTGCAGGAGCCAGCAGGTTTCCACCCAGATCATTGGACAAACCTATCCCGCGGATAACGGCATGGATATGATCACCATCACGAAGCGCATCCTGAGTCCGCTTAAGCAGGAGCAACCCACATCCCTCACCAACAACAAGACCGTTACCATTTTGATCAAAGGGGGAACAGGTGCCAGTTGGTGACAGTGCGCGTAATTGTGAAAATCCCATCTGGGTATAGAGTGAATCAGGCCGCGACAATCCACCGGCAAGCATGGCATCAGCTCGGCCAGATTTCAGTTCATCCACCGCAAGCTTGATGGCATAGAGAGATGAGGCGCAGGCAGCATCAACAGTAAAGCAAGTCCCTTCAAATCCCAGTGACTTGGCCAGCAGACCCGCTGGAAGCCCGGCAACGTAATGATTGATCGGTGCACTCGCTGAATCAGTAAGCGATAGTTCTTGCTCGGAAAGTTTCTCCACAAACGTCCGGCCAAGATAATGTCTTGCCAGTGCCGATGATTTCTCACTTGGCAAAGCCAGATTGCCAATAATAACGCCAGCACGACTGCGATTAACTTTCTCCGTAGCGACTGTGGCTAAGGTTTGTTGGCCAACACGCAGCAACAGGCGAAACATGGGATCAAGGCTGGCCAGAAAGTCGGGATCAATATCCAGTCCGGGGATGTGTGTCGTATCGATTTCATCATCGAGAAAACAGGCCTTTTGAGAATAGACCTTATCAGGGGAACCAACCTGCGGATCAAAAACATCCTCTACGGGAAGTAGCCAGCGGCCCCGTGGGGGTTGACGCGAAGTATTAACGTTAGCAACAATATTTTCCCAAAAACGATCAAGGGTCGGTGAATTTGGAAACATTCCACCGACCCCGACGATCGCAACAGATTTTTCAGGCAGCATGCTCAGGCAACTCCGATCAACTTATTACGCTGAAACGTCGCATTCAATGAAGCGTCGATAACACATTCATAGTTTTCAATCCGCGCAACCAGTAGCCCATTAAGAGGATCAATAAAGTCGATATTTGCAATGGCCCGGCTATGGTTTTGTTTGGTCAATTGAACTCGTATTTCGACGCCACTTTCAGGAAATTTTGCTTGATATTGCCGGTAACGTTCGATAAAAACCGGCAAAGACCCCGACTTGTATTGTTCAAAACTCCACAAAATCAACATTTGAAAGCTGCTGTCCAATGCCAGAGGATCAGCCAGCCAGGAATTGCGTAAAGGCTGGTCAATCCACCGACTCGGCAAAGGCGCCGGATTGACCAGAGCACTGATCCCCTCAACGGAAGCGCCAATTACTTCACGGATGCCGTGAAAATCTGCACCATGGAAAAGACGTTCCGGTTGATAAATCTCACTGCTCGAAAATGGATATTCAGACAAGGTTAATTTTTCAGCTGTCATTTTCCGCTCTGGCAAACGGGAAGCAAGAACAATTTTTGCCCGGGCATGGGCAATCTGCCGACCAAGGCTATCAATCCCGGAGAGCTCAACTGGAACAACATGAACACCATCCCCTTTAATTGATTTGCCTGTCAGCACCTGCAGAGTAACGCACTGTTGTGGTTCAAGGGTTACCCCTTTAAGAATGCGCAGGTCATTGAACCCCTGGAATTTAAGTCCCGGATTGTTGTGGATAGCACCATGAGCCAACCATTCAATAATAATAGCCATGGGCAGGACCGCCTTACCGTCCATTACATGCGACTTTAAAAACGGATACTGTGCAACATCAAGATCCAGATCGAACGCTTTGGAAACACAGATATTCTGCGGTGGTTCAGCCAATTCTTCAGATTTAGCCTCAATCTCCCCTCCTGAAATGATCAATTCAACCGGTCCTCCAGGAGTGGTAGAAAGCTCATTAAGCAGATAATCGGCCCCAGCTTTCAAGTCGATCACCTCGATTCCTTCTCGTTCAAAAACCTTTTTCAGAGCCGGAGTCACCATCCCCCCATTCCAGGGTCCCCAATTCAAGGAAAGGACCCGGCAATCTGGTCGCAATTCTGCTTGTTGGTCGGCAATTTTATTGAGAATTTCATTCGCTACGGCGTAGTCCACTTGTCCAATTCTGCCAAAGCGTCCGGTTGAGGAAGAAAACATCACCAGAAACTTCAGATCGTCCTCACCGACGGCAGCAAGGAGTGCTCTAAACCCAGCAACTTTAGTCGAATAAACCTGCTCAAATTGTTCTACGGTCTTCTCCTTGATCAACTTATCTGCCAGAACCCCGGCACCATGAATCAGACCTTTGACCGGACCATATTGTTCTCGGATTTCATCAAGAAGAGAGCTGATTGCTTGCTGATTGCGTAAATCAACTGAGCGATAAATTGCCGTTCCTCCAGATTTCAAAATCCGCTCCAGAGTTGTGCGAATTTCCCGCGCCGCCAGTACTTGTTGGTATTGGTGTGCCACATCCAACGGTTTCAAAGGAACTTCAGATTGAGCTAGCAGAGCTTTTTTAATCTCTCCTTCAACCTGGAGATCAGCTAACCAGGCAGGTTCATTCTCAGGTATTGGGGTACGCCCCAGCAACAACAACGTAGCCTGAGTTGCAATGCTGAGAGCCACAGCGACTTCTGCCGTTACCCCTCGAGCACCACCACTGATAACAATCAGGTCTCCAGCTTGAACAGGCAGATGAGTAACAACCCCAGCAAGCGACTCTGAAACTAACTCAAGAGTATTCAACCCCTGAGTACTGATTCCAATCTCAACCGGGCTTACTTTAAATATTTCAGCAACAATTGCAGTCGCGGTCGGCAGAACCTCCATCCCCATCGCCAGATCAAGCGCTTTACAATGGATTGACGGCCATTCCAACGCAGCAGTTTTGCTCAATCCAGCCAAGCCGCCAGAAAGTGAATCATTGATCAATTTGGTTGCACCAAGGCCAAAATACCCATTGATTCGCGACACGGTTGCGAAGAAGGCACCACCACGCTCTGCACTATTGTGTAATGCTGGTTCCACTTTCTGCAACAATTTAAAAGCATTGCGCAAAAACAGATCATCTGCACCCGGCAATGGAGCAAGAACAACCAGCCCGGCTAAATTATCAGGGAGAGGAATAGAATCCAGCTCCTCTAGAGAAATTTTACGGGGAATAAGCTGACGATCGCTTAAGCGGGAACAAAGAGAATCAGATAAAGACGATCCATCGTCGGTAATCCAGACTTCTGCTCCGATGGCAAATTCGAGTTTTTTGGCTGCTCGTTTTTGCGGCAAAGAAACAGAATGTAAAACTTGTCTGAGGATCCCTTTTGTCGCAGCAGTTTCAGCGTTGCTGGCCTTGATTTCCATCTCCTCGGAACCCGATATGCTCGCCAGAAAATCGACAATTTGTCCTACTGTCTGCAAAGTTCCAAGGTGCTCCGGTTTAATTGCTGGCGTTCCAGGTAAGCGTTCCTGTAAAGCAGAGAGGATTTCTACCCGTTTAATTGAATCGATTCCCAAGTCGGTATCGAGCGCCATTTCCAGTTCCAGCATCTCTACGGGATAGCCAGTTTTCTCAGCAATCACATCGAGTAAAGTCGTCGAAACCTGCTGTCGGTCGACCTGTCCCAGCTGTGGCGGTTCCGCCGTAATGGTCGGGACTCGTTGCTGGGTTCCTTGGCAGAGATGATCGACAATTTGTCCAAGAGTTTGCAGCACCCCGAGGTCTTCGGGACGAACGGCAGGCAGCTCTGGTAGCTGTTCCTGTAAAGCAGAAAGAATTTCAACACGCTTGATCGAGTCGATTCCCAAGTCGGTATCGAGGGCCATTTTCAGTTCCAGCATCTCAACCGGATAGCCAGTCTTTTCAGCAACCACTCCCAGTAGAGTGGATGAAATGGAGTCTTGATCGACCTGACCACTTGGTCGCGTAGCAGGAATAGCTGGGATACGCTGTTGATCTACCTGACAAAGATGATCGATAATTTGTGCTAGAGTTTGCAGTATTCCAAGATCCTCGGGGCGAACCGCAGGAAGGTTTGGTAGCTTTTCCTGTAAGGCAGAAAGGATTTCTACCCGCTTAATCGAGTCAATCCCCAGATCGGTATCAAGGGCCATTTCCAATTCCAGCATTTCTACCGGATAACCTGTCTTCTCAGCTACCACTCCCAGCAGTACGGCTGCAACTTGATCTTGATCCGCACCAGTTGCAACTGCGGGAATAACAACCGAACCAGACATACTCGCGCCCAGATAATCGACTATCTGCCCCAGCGTTTGCAGTGTACCGAGATCCTCCGGACGGATAACTGGGGCAGACGGTAATTTTTCCTGCAAAGCAGAGAGGATTTCGACCCGCTTGATCGAATCAATTCCCAGATCGGTATCCAGCGCCATCTCCAGTTCCAGCATCTCTACCGGATAGCCGGTCTTTTCAGCAATAATCTCAAGTAACAGAGGCGCAACACTTTCATTGTTCGTAGCGGCTTCAGGTGCGGGTATTGGAACCAAAACACTCGAATCTGGCTGCACAATGCCTGGTTCAGTTACAGGTGATAATATTGGTGCAGGCGGCGCAACCATGGCTGAACCCGTTGCGCCCTGTAGTAACATGCGCTGTTGGTCAACCAGTTGCATAAATGACTGGGTTGCCGTTTGCTGCCCCTCTAAAAATTGTTGATGCAGTTTAGATGTCTGTTCCTGCAGAGTTTGCAAAGCTTGCATACTCTGTTGCGTGATCCGCAAAGCCTCTTGCAAACTGCCGGATTCGGCTGAAACTGCGACAGATTGACTGGGTGTTGATTGAACTGTGCTCTTGGCAGCTTGTGCTGATTCAGGTATAGAGACAACATTCTTCACCTTTAAAGGTGGTCGTTTTTCAGGTTTTTTATAGTAGTTAGCGCCACAGATTGAAACTGATATACCCTTCTTTTTCTGCCCCGATTGCTGCTGTGTCGCAGCAAATCCTTCGTCCCATAACGATAAGGCTATCGGCTGACCGAGAACAGACAGTTTCGCCAACATTCGTGCCAGATCATTGATCCCGGAACGTTTGCCATTAGATGAATCCAGGGCGATAGCGTGATGGATACGATCGCCAAGGATTGCTTTAACCATACCAGTCAAGCGGCCACCGGGACCCACTTCAATAAAAGTCCTGCCACCTGCCTGATAGATACTCTCGATTTCAGCAACAAAATCGACCGGACTGGCTAATTGCTCCGCAAGTAAATCTCTGACTGCTGGAGCAGAGGTCGGATAGAGTGCACCGGTGGTGTTGGAAAAGACATTTTTCCGTGGGTCTTTAAAGTTGACACTCTGAAGTTTTTCAGCAAATGGCTGTGCTGCTGGGGCAATAAGCTTGCTATGAAAAGCGGCCGCAACAGCAAGCTGTTTGTTGTTGATTCCTCTCTGATTCAGCAACTCAATCGCTTTTTCAATTTCTGCAGTGGCGCCTGACAGAACCGCTTGCCCTGGCGTATTGCGGTTGGCTAATACCAGATCGAGAGATTCCTCAGCCAGAAAATTTTCCACCTGTTCCAGTGGAGCTGACACTGCCACCATCGAACCACGATCACCGGCACCAGCTGCCATCAACTCGCCACGCAAGCGGGACAGATTATGCAATTCTTCAGTGGTAAAAACCTCAGCTGCGCAGAGAGCAACTAACTCGCCATAACTGTGTCCAGCGACAGAGTCAGCCGCGACACCAAACCCGGCTAAAACCCGGCCAGCTGCTAAGCTGACAGCGCCGAGAGCGGGCTGGGCAACCTCTGTCGCCTGTAAATCAGCTACTGCAATCTGTTTTGCTTCTGGGATAAACTGAGGACGCGGATAGATCATATCGGTCAGGCTTCCGCGCGCCAATCCAGCGTTTAAGCCAAAAGCCTGATCGGCATCCTGCAACGTTGCCAGGAAGGTTGGAAACTGGAGGGCAAGATCTTTCAACATCCCCGGATATTGAGCTCCCTGACCCGGGAAAAGCATGGCAATGGCGCCATCAGATTCACCCGCAGCATAGTAAATGCCATCGGGTGTTTCCCAGAGCTGTTGACCTTGGTTTTTCTCCAGCATAGCGAGAGCATTTTCCAACTGCCCGGATCGATTCGTTTGATCTTTTTCAACAACTAAAATGAGGCGTTTCGGATCTGTCGGTTTAAACTGCCCCCTTTTTTCGGCAGCAGCCAAACGAAATTGAGACCAGTCCCCTTCGCTTGAAAAATTGCGCAATGTGCTGGCAAGGTCAGTATCATTGGCGGCAGAAAATGGGACAATCTGGACATTGCCATCCCAATCGACAACCTGTTTCTCCGGCTGATACTCTTCCAGCAAACAATGGAAGTTACTCCCGCCAAAACCAAGAGCACTGATCCCGGCACGACGCGGGTGGTCCGCCCTGGGTATCCATGGACGAGTTTCGGTATTGACATAGAAAGGGGTATCAGCGGCGATAAGATTTTCTGGCGGTTTTTCTACCTTAATCGTTGCCGGTAAAACCTTATGATAGAGTGCCAAAGTTGCTTTAATCAGGCCAGCCACACCAGCAGCAGCTTTAGCATGACCTATCTGTGATTTGATTGATCCTAGAGCACACCAAGGTTTTTCCGCAACGCCAAAAACTTCATGTAATGCATTCACTTCAATTGCATCACCGACCCGGGTTCCGGTACCATGGCCTTCGATCAGCTCAATGGTATCGGGAGAAACATTGCCTTGTTCATAAGCTCGTAACAGCGCTTTCGCCTGACCTTTGGCATTCGGTTCATAAATTGCCGAACCGCGGCCATCACTCGACGCGCCGATCCCCTTGATGACGGCATAAATATTATCCCCATCCCGCTCGGCATCCTCCAGTCGCTTCAGAACCACAATACCCAACCCCTCACCTAATGTGGTTCCATCGGTGTTGGCATCATAGGGTCGAGCATGTCCTGATGGTGACAATGCGGGGGTCTTACTGAAACAGGTGTACATGAAAATGTCATTAAACGTATCGATCCCGCCGGTGACAACCATATCGGAACGACCCGAAATGAGTTCAAGCGCCGCCAGGTTAAGGGCACTTAAAGAACTTCCGCAGGCGGCGTCAACGGTACAGTTGGTCCCGCCAAAGTTAAAATGTTTGCTGATCCGACCAGCGACAACATTGCCAAGCAACCCAGGGAATGAATTTTCCTGCCAGGGAACGTAGGAATCTGAAATCCGCTGGATGACATCATCGGCAAGGTCCTTCTCTACTCCGGCATCCTCCAATGCTTCCTTCCAGCGTGGATAACCAAGTCGTGCCCCTAGTGGAATAACCAATTCCAGCGTTCCGGTGATGCCGAGAATGACGCTGACCCGTTCATGATCAAAATCCTTTTCCGCGGCATATCCAGCATCTTTTAACGCCTGCTCTACTGCTAATAATCCAAGCAGTTGAGAAGTATCGATCGCTTCAATTGCATTGGGCAGAATACCGTAGTCCATCGGGTTAAATTCAACAGGAGAAAGAAAACCGCCAAGCTTAGCGTAGACCTTATCGGCAACCTTTGGATCCTGATTATAATAATCTTCGGCACGCCAATGACTATCCGGCACCTCAGTAATCGCATCGACCCGGTTCTTGATGTTGGTCCAGAACTTACCGGCATTGTCGGCTTGCGGGTACATGGAGCCGATACCGATAATAGCCACCGGTGCGGCAGTTGCTGGATGCTGATTATTTTTTTTGCTGTGGTCAGTTTTCAACTGAGAAACTCCTTGATCTGTTCTATTTCCAAGGGTGCCAGCATGCTGGAATCTATTTGAAACTGGCTTTCCTGTTGCTTTAATTGATTGGCGCGCAGCAGTACTGCAGCTCCAAAAAGAATGTTATAGGCGACGGTGGCAACTTTACGTTGCGCAACATTTTCTAAAAAAGAACCACGTACCCACTCGTTAAAAGCACCCATTGCCGGGCCGCACCAAATTTGATAATCAATTTTTCGAGAAGTGACGCCGCTGTTAGCCCAAACCGGAGATTGGCCAAGATACCAGCGAAACACGAGGGCCATTTTATATTTCGGATCGAGCTCTGCTTTTTCTACCTGACGTGGGTCACGCACAGTAAAATAACTGCGGGTTTGTTCCCATACCGTCTCAAGAGGTGCCTGGAAAAAAGTTTTCTCGAGCTTTTCCCGCTCTGGCACAGGGAGTTCCTCAATACTGTTATAAGCTCGATACAATTCATAAAGCTTATGGGCTCGAATCGAAAACATGGTGCCGCGTTTCACCACCTGAACCTTGACACCCATCTCAAACATATCTCCCGATGGTGCCATAGTGATATCTGCTTGACGGGTTTCAGCCAACATTTTCCTGACTTCATCACAGGTACCCGATTCGATGCAGGCCTGGTTAACCGATCCCGTTACCAGGTAAGCAGCGCCCATAGAAAAAGCCGCTGCAGCTGATGCTGGTGTTGAAATGCCACCACCCAGTCCAACTCTGAGTTTATTGAGATAACCATATTTCTGCTGAAACTGCTCTTTCTGCGCCAGTATTGTTGGAAATAGTGACAGTGCCGGGCGGTTATCGGTATGACCACCAGAGTCTGCCTCAACCGTAACATCCTGAGCAACCGGGATTTCTACGGCCATTGCTGCTTGATCAATTGTCAGATCACCCGATTCGACGAGTTGCCGTAAATATTTATCTGGCGGGGGGGCAAAAAAACGGGCAGCGACTTCCTCGCGTGAGACCTTAGCAATAACCCGGTTTGGTGCGACCACCTCACCGACATTGTTGCGATAGATACCTGCAGTGCGGTAGCGAATAATCGGCAAGGTTAAAGAGAGAAAGGCAGAAGCTTCAATTAAGCGGATTTCGTGGTGCAGGTAAAGCTCAACCAGAGCCTTTTCCAGTTCTGGTTCCGACGGACTATGAATCAGGTTAACACCAAATGGCTTGCCAGACTGCCTTAAGCTTACAATAGCAACCTCAACCTCCTTCAGGCTCAACCCTGCAGCTCCAAAAAAACCAAGCATTCCAGCGCGACCCAACTCCTGAGTCAACTGAACAGAACTGATCCCCTTGGCCATGGATCCACCCAGATAGGGGTAACGGATGTCATGATCCCGACAGAATTCAGCATCACCCAGATCCTCCAATCGACAAGGAAGAACCATTCCCGAAAATTTCCTGGCTGCAGGTTCAGGAACAGCTTCTGAATATATGTCTCCGGCATACAGCTTTGTTCTGCCTTCATTTGTAGATAAAAATAATGGTTTTTGAATATGCCGAAGCTGTGAGATAAAATCACCACCTGCCCCATTATCAACATCTACCGGGTGAAACAAACCAACCGGATCAAAAGTCTTTTTTTCTGCAACTTTCAAACTGACTCTCCTAAAGGGATTCCAAAGCTGCCTGAATTTGGTCAACAATTTTCTTTGGGGTCGAAGCCCCAGCAGTCAGACCAATTTTATCAAATTTTCGCAATTCATCCAGCGGTAATTCATCGGCTGTTTCAACGTGCAGAGCCTTGGTTCCACTGGCTTCTATCACCTGAGCTAAGCGCCTTGTATTACTGCTGTTATAACCGCCAGCAACAATGACAAAATCGGACTGATCGGCAATTTTGATTGCCTCCCCTTGGCGCATTTTTGTTGCATCACAGATTGTATGCAGAACAACGAGGTCAAGGCCTTTGCGCTTCGATAGCTCACGACTGATTGTATCAAAAATATGCTTATCCTGAGTTGTTTGTGCCGCCAGGCAATACTTGAGGGCGGGATTGATATCACACTTTTGACACTCTTCGAGGCTGTCAAAAACGATGGTATTACCAGCAGCGTAGCTCAGCAAACATTTAACCTCGGGATGAGCCTCCTCGCCAAACAGGAGAAGAACCCTCCCCTTATCAGTATTATCTTCAATCAACAAACAGGCATCTTTCACCTTGGGACAGGTTGCATCAATGACATTAATCCCTCGCTGAGAGAGCGAATACTGCACCTGTTTGGTAATTCCGTGAGCACGAATAACAACGATTGACCCGGCAGGAATATCTTCCGGTGAATCGGCACTAATCACCCCTTTTTTGGCATACGCCGCAACGACCTGGGGATTGTGAATAATAGAACCAAGTATATAAATATCCCCGGAGATATTTTTCTTCTCAATTATTTCATCTAACTTATGTAATGCCAGACTAACTCCCATACAGAAGCCAGCACTTTTGGCGCGAATGAACTCCATCAATCACCTCAACAAGTGTTTTTAGCCATGATCCACAAACGTTATATTTTGTCATCAAATAGATATCTAAGGCAAGGCTTTAAAAGAGCTATTTTGGGTGTCAAGAGAAGATTTCAATTGTAGGGTATTAAAAATTTGATCGTTTTTCATGGTGTGAAAATGAGACATCCTCTTTCTTTGGTGTAGACCCGACGTTCACGCAAGTCGCCACTTCCAGTAAGTTAGTGTTTGATCATTACCCCCTTTAAGCACGCTAAACCCGCATACTCTGGTAATTATACGGTTTTTTTGCTTTGCGGGGTATAAATCAGACGATTATTAATGAAAGTGGTAATATCCTGAAGTAACTTTCGAGAGAGTGGGGATAAACTTTGTGTAAATGGTACAGACGCTTACAATCCATAAATACTGGAGACGGTGTGATTAGTGCTGATTTTCACGACGCTGAACATGGGCGATGAGCTCGCTTGGCGAGAGTTGGCGGCTGGTTGGCCCCATGCGGACGTAGAATATTTCATTCCCGTCACGGCGAAAAAATACCGGCATCGGGGCGGTAAGACATTGAACTGAGAGAACATCTAAACCATCGACCTCAACGACTTTGCTGGAAAAGGTTTCAGCCATATTGTCAATGGCTTAACGCTTCCAGTAGGTAATCATATTGGGATGAAGGCTATATTTTGCAGCGAGTTCGGCAAATGTCTGTTCGCTTCTGAAGGCGTCCAGGGCAACCTTGGCTTTGAACGTTAGAGTTAAGCCGCGCTTCCCGGAAACCAACAGCGCAGCTCATCAGAACTATTAAGCGTCGGCTTGAACGACTTGTTAGGTTTCATTTTTTAGTAATAACATGTTTTAGTATTGCTATTACTTCTTCTGGTGTCGATGCCCACGCCAGAGCGGCTGCATCTACTTCTTTCAGCGGATGTATAAGATCCTGATCATGCAAGGTTATATACGGTGTACCAAGGGCAGCACAATATCCTGCATCAAATGCAGCATTCCATTGTTTATATTTCTCTCCAAATCTAACTATAGCTACGTCGCAATTTTCTATAAGCGTTTTTGTTCTTATTGCGTTTACTTTAGCTGACTTGTGATCTCTCCAGAATGGCTTTTCTTCAACGCCTAAAACGTCTCCAGCTCCATCACTAGCCTCATGATCAGTAACTGCAGAGGAAAAATTAATATTCAAATCAATTTCATTACAGCCATTAATAATTCTTTCTCTCCAGTCAGTGTGGATTTCACCCGACAGATAAATTTTCCATTCCATATATAATTACCTTTCAATAAAACTAAATTTCTTCTTTCTTAACTATGAAACCTAACATTGTTGATAAGTGGAAAGATTTCCACATATCAGGTTCTATAGAATGGACAATATTCCACTTATCGGGATATTATCCAACAAACATGGAATCTAATTTCCATGCTTGCCAAATTCAATATTTTCCATTTATTCAGATATTACAGGGTCAATATGGAAAATATCCCACAGTTTCACCCCAATCCAGATTTCAAATTAAGGAATCAGGTGCGTGAAACATGACGATGTTTTCACTACGCTTATCATAACCTCAACCGGTCACTTCAACCAATCTGTATAAAGATCCACATTGAAGCCGACCACAAACCCAGCCCCCGCCCGATAAGCCGGGGCGCGCAAATTGCCACTGGGGCCCATGACCTGCTTTAAAATAGCTTCTTTTTCGCCCAAAACCTGCTCAAAGCGAACAATCTTTTTCCCCTTCGCGACCGTGACCGACTTGGCTGTTTTCAGCAACGCCCAAGCTTCATCTTCATCGATCCGGATTTTACGCGCATCGACAACTTCTTTTGCTGTGACCTGCTCTTTCTCAAGAAACTCTTGAGCTTTTTTACAGGACGTTCAGCCCTTACG